>JBEGWF010000001.1:0-3855 GCA_041177965.1 Verrucomicrobiota bacterium
GCGGCCGTGATCTCGCCGTGAGTTCCCTGACCTTGGAGGAGATCTTCCTCGAAGTGGTGAAGTCCGGAGGTCGGCCATGATCGCTCCGAGGATTCCCTGGCGTAGCCCCTGGCCCCGGCTGCTGCCGTTGCTCCTGCTGCTGATAATGCCCGCGGCGGGTCAATACCTCGGCTGGTTGATGGCATCCCCGTTGGGAGAATCGGTCTCCCTACTGCCCGGATGGGCCTCCTGGGCCGTGATCCTCGCGACCGCGGCCGTGTTGACGCGATGGAGCGGACTGCTGACGAGCCCGAGTCTGAGGGTGGAGACCGGAGCCCAGATGCCCGGAGCCAGCCTGGCCTTTGGCGCGGCCACCCTGCATGCGATGTCGGCGCAAGGGTCGTCCAAGGATTTCGCTGGCGTGGCGGGCTTCGCCTACGGTTTGGCCTGTCTCTGGCTCTGTGCCAATGCGTTCGGCAGCGAGTTCGACCACCGGACGATGGGCCAGTTGCTGGTCCAACCCCGCAGTCGCGGCAGGATCTATCGCGAGAAACTCGGGGTCGCCGGAAGCTTGGCAGGATTGGCTGCGGTGATCGTTTTTCTCACCACGAGTCGATCCACGGCGGGCGACCCGCAGATCTTGGGCGAGACCTTGGGTTACCTGATCCTGGGCCTGGCCTCCGCGCCGTTCTTCACCTTGATCAGCCGCAGCACTCTGGCGGGCTTCGTCTTCACCTGGACGGTGCCGATGGCCCTCTACTTGATGCTCCAAACCTTACTGGACGTGTACCACGCCCGGGTTCATCCGGACCTTCTACATCGAAGCAGCGAGGAGCTATGGCTGCTCTGGGTCGGCGGCATCCTCTACCTGGGGACGACCGCGTTTGCGGGCTGGCGGGTATTCCGCCGGATGGAATGGCGCGAGGGCGGCACCGGAGGAGCTTCGGCACCCGGCCTCCATGCCCTCACCGGCGCCTGGGGTCGATGGCTCGGCCGCCGCTGGACCGTCCAAAACGCGACAGTGCAATTGATCCGCAAAGAACTTCGCCTGCATGTCGTGCCCTGGCTGGTGGCGGGCATCCTGGTGGGGCTGTGGGGGCTGAGCCTCCTCATTCGCAAGTGGGCTCCCGAAAGCGAGTGGGGAGTGGCCGCAGCCAATCCCTCCACGGTGACGCTCTTCGCCGGTATCGTCGGGGCCTTCATCTTCCTCGTCACGGGAGCCAGCGCCATCGCCGAGGAACGGGTCTTGGGCACCTTGGAATGGCAATGGACCCAACCCATCCCGATGGCGCGCCAGTGGAGGATCAAGGTGGGCGTGGCCACGGGATTGGCCCTGACCCTGGGCCTGGTCCTGCCGGCCGCTCTGGTCTGGCTGGGCTTCAGCACAGAGAGCTTGAACTCCGCCTGGGGCGAACCCGAATGGCAACCGATCGCTGTTTCCGCGATGGCTCTGGGCATTCTCTTTAAGGTGAGCCTCTACGCCTCCTCCGTCAGCCAAAGCAGCATGAAGGCCGTGGCCCTGACGCCCCTGCTGTTGGCGAGCCTCTGGGCGGTCGGCACCCTGACGGCCTGGAGCGTGGTCACGGTGATCGACCAGTACTGGGGCAATCTGTGGCTCTGGAGGGATCTCGATCGATGGAGTGATCCGGCCCTCCTGAATCAGATGCCACCCGCGTGGCTACCGACGGGGCCGATCCTCCGATGGATCACCCAATTCGGGGCGATCCTCATCGGTGGGATCTGGGTGGGTTTCCTTGTTCGAAACGCGCGCCTCAACGCCCAACGCCTTCGGAGCACGGGATCCGCGGTGTGGCGCCAGTGGGGTCGACTGAGCGGAGCCCTGTTGCTGGCGCTGTTGCTGGGAGGCCTGCTGCTCATCGGCCTGAGCCGGGAACGGGGCTACTACGATCAGCTTTCAATGCTCAAGAACCAGCGCGAACGATTCATCCAATACGCTGCGAAAGCCGAAAGGGAGGGCAATTTCACCCGGGAGTATCTGCTTCCCCTGGGAATCACCGATCGGCCGTCCCCCGAGGAATTGGTGGATACGCTCCTCCGGCAACGGGGCTTCCGGTGGATGTCGCATGATTTCGTGGAGCATTTCCAACGGGATTCCCTTGTCGCGGCCAAGCCTCGATTCTTCAAAGCTAGGCGCGAAGAACTCATCCAATTCGCCACCAAAGCCGAGCAAGAGGGCAAGTTCACCCCGGAGTATCTCAGCCCGCTGGGGATCACCAACCGACCGTCGCCCAAAGAGTTGGTGGATTTCCTCATCCGGCAGCGGGGATTCGGATGGCTACGGCAGGATTTCAACCGGCATTTCCAACGAAAGCCCACGATCGGAACCGATCCTCGCATCCAGATGCATCCTGAGTTCGCCCGCCGCTCCGGGCTTCAAACCCAGCCGGGGACCATGACCCCGCCGGGGTCTGCAATGCCCTCGACCAATCCCGCATCACCGGAATCGGCGACCTCGGCCCCGATGCCGATGATGAGTCAGGAACTGATGAAGCGCTATGGGCTCCTGCCAAAGGGGCCGTCCAGAACCTCCGCGACGACGACACCGAAGGCTTCCACCAACCCGCCTGCCAACCCAACGCCGGGCCAGTGACCCGGTCGGATCAGCGAGTCGATTCGTTGAAGTACACCTTCAGGTTGTGGGTGGACCGGCCCGACGCGACGATGTCCAAGCGGCCATCACCGTCGAGGTCGGCGAGCGCGAGGTCTTCGCAGGCCATGCCATCGTCATCGACCGACACCTTCAGCCAGCGGCCGGCCACCGGCACATAGAGAGCCACGCCCACCTTCACCGAACGCGGCCGCCCCATGGCCCGCCATCCGGCCACGATCTGCGGCTGGCCAATGCCCAGCAAGTCGCCGCAGGCCAGGGCATGGCCGTCGATCAATCCGTCGTCGATGACCTCGCGGCGGCCCAATGCTTTCGATCCGGGAGCGGGCGGATGGAAGACCACCAATTGATTCCCGTGCATCGGCGAGATGCCGACGACCGAACCCGCCGCATCACCCAGCGAGCGGATCTCACCGACGCCGCCATTGTCCGGCCCGCCGACTTGCGTCCACGACACGGGTCCCCCCGCTGCGCCTACAGCCCCTGCACCCGCCAGCACACCCCGGAACGCCCCTTCGGCCGACCCTACGAGCACCTCGGTCACCGCTTTCGTACCCGGCCGGACCACGGGATCGAAGTTGTGGGTCTTGTGCCACTGGTCGGCTACCGTCTCGACGGCCCAGGGCTGTCGGCGATCGGCCGGCGGT
This sequence comes from Verrucomicrobiota bacterium, assembly GCA_041177965.1. Lineage (GTDB taxonomy): Bacteria > Verrucomicrobiota > Verrucomicrobiia > Limisphaerales > UBA9464 > SXXZ01. The sequence goes on from JBEGWF010000001.1 coordinate 3,256, forward strand.
CGATAACGCTGAACACGGGCACCCGCGCCTTGCCCATCCTTGTTGCCCCGCCCGTGCAACGGCACTGACCAGAGCGCCCAGCCTTGCGAGTCCTTCACCCAACGGATGCGGTGCATCGTGGGTTCATGGGGCAAGCGGATTGGAGTCCAGCGCGCAGTCCGATCGGCGGGCGGTTCCAGATAGAAGAGCGCCCCACTATTCACTGTGTCGCCGGGATTCCATCCGGCCCCCACCGCGATCTCGGCCTTGCCATCGCCATCGATGTCGGCGGCCGCCACGCACACGTGATCTTGCGGCGTGAGGTTCTCGGCGATGACGTGCTTTTCCCACTTGGGGTGCCGATACCAGGCGATCTGCTTGGCGTCGCACAAGACGATGTCCGGGCCGCCATCCCCGTCCACATCGGCCACAGACACCCCGTAACCGACGGCCACGTTGGTGTCGACGTTGACGGCACGGAACCGAGGAACCAATGGCTCAACCGCCAAAGCCGTCAGTGAAAAACAAACCAGTGCACAAACAAAGACACGACCGGAGGACATGGGACCATTGTTCTCGGTTCCATCGGAGGGTTCAGCAAGAAAACAGCGGGTGCCCATC
>JBEGWF010000002.1:0-119335 GCA_041177965.1 Verrucomicrobiota bacterium
AGGCCGAAATCGTTGCCCGTGGCGACCAGACCCCGCCCGAAGTGCTGCTGCCAGACGCGGTTGACCATCACCCTCGCCGGGAGCGGGTTGGCCGGATCGGTGAGCCAGCGGGCCAGTTCCAAGCGGCCGCTGGAGGCCCCGGCCGGAACCATGCCGACGGGGGCCAAGGCCGACAGCGCACCGCGCCGGACCGGTTTTCCGGGTTGGTCGGGCTCACCCCGCATCTGCAGGACCGCGTCGCGCGGGGTGCCCTCGGCCACCCCGTAGGCCAGGGGGAACGGCCCGTCGACCAGGAGCCGCTCCAATTCGGCGGAGGCGGCCTGGGCCTCGTCCCGGAGGACCTTCAGGCGGGACTCGATCTCGCCGATCCGGCGGCGGCGGCGTTCGGCGGCGGCGGGCGTCTCGACGGTCCCCTCGGCACCGCCCGATGACAGGACCTTGTCCTGGAGCGCGAAATTGTCGGCATCGAGGGCGGTTTTCGGGCCCGGCCGATGCCCGTAGGAGTCGATGAAGACATTGTCGATCACTCCGTCCCAACCGGGAGACAACGCACCGGAGAACGCCTCGGGTTCCCCGTCGCCCTGGAGGGTCGCCTCATACCGCCGGCCCCGGAGGTCGAGGGTCAGCCGGACCCGATGCCAGCGGCCCCGCTGCAGCGGGCCCAGCGACTCCCGGCGACCGCCGTCGACGCGGAAGAATTCCGTACCGGACCAGAACAGTTCGACCGCGGCGGAGGTCCCGGGGCCATGCCCCAGATAGAATCGCCACGTGCCCTCCGCATCGGCGGCAGCACCCCCGGGCACCTCGCCGCAACGGAAATCGAAGGCCGCATGGAGCCGTTCGGTCCGTTCGACCTTCCAGGCGGTGGCAAGGTTCTGGCCGAACCCGTCGTAGGCCGGCCCTCCCGGCATGTGGATCCCCTGGTTGCCCCGGGACGACGACGGACCGAGGGGGCTCTGGGATTCGGCCCGGATTGCCACCCGGCTGTTGGGGCCCGGGTGCCAGGGATGGGCCGGTGGCGTCCCGACCTTCTGTCCTTCGAATCCTCCGTCGATGCCGACCAGCGAGGCCCGCTCGGTCTCCAGCGCGTCGCGCTCCGGGAGGGACGCATCGACGGGACCGGGGATGTCGGTGGACACCGGTTCGAGGGGCTCGGGCTGGATCGCCAGGTTGTCGATGCACAGGCCGGGGCGCGCCGTGGAATCAGGGCCACCCCCGGCGGAATCCAGTCCGATGAAATCGACCACACCATCCCCATCGGACGACAAGGGGTGCGGGCCGACCGTCCGGACCGCCCCGGGCGTCCCCACCCGCGCGACGACGGTCCGCGCCTTGCGGTCCAGATCGAGCTGGAGGTTCACCCAGGAGCCCGGAGTGAAGGCACCCAAGGACAGCGGGGTTCCACGACCGGTCCGCAGGACCAGGTCGCGGGCGGAGATCATCACCTCCACCACCGGCCCACCGCCGTCGCGGCCCACCCAGAACCGGTGGGAGCCCGGGGGCTCCGGGGTCCCGGGGGCTTCGGGCAGGGTCTTCAGGTCGAGATTGACCGTCAGCCGGGAAGCGTCGCGGACCGGGCCACCCAGGCGGTGCAGGGCCTGGCCGAGGTGCCACGGCCGGGTACCGGCGGGGATCGACGCCCCGACGCGTCCCCCGGGATGGCGATGGCGGAACGGGCTCTGGGCATCGGTGGTGACGGCGATGGGCCCGTCGTAGACCCAGGGCGGCACCAGTACCCCCTTGCTGCCGCCGGCGGCCGGGGCCTGCAGCTCGAAATCGCCATCCAGATCGTCGATCGACCGCAGCACCGCCGAGGGCACGGGCAGCCCGGCCCGCTGCACCACCCGGGTCAGCGAGGCGACCCGCCGCTCGTACTCGCGCCACCGGGGCAGCGACTCCTCCGGCGGGATCAACGGGACCATCGAGCGGGTGCGCTGTTTCTGCTCCGACCCCGGGAAGGCGAACCGGGTGCTCTCGAAGATGCCGTAGAGGGCGTAGTACTCGGTCGAGGAGACCGGGTCGTACTTGTGGTTGTGGCATCGGGCACACCCCAGCGTCAGCCCGAGGAACGCCTGTCCCATCGTGTCGATGGTGTCCTGGAGCGTCAGGTGGTGGTAGTTCTCGGAGTCGAACCCGAAACGCCGCGAGATGGCCAGGAATCCCGTGGCCGCCACCTGTTCCGCGTACCGCTCCCGGGGTCCCCGGCGCGCCAGGATGTCACCGGCGACCTGCTCCTCGATGAACCGGAAGTAGGGCTTGTCGGCGTTGAAGGCGTCGATGACGTAGTTCCGGTAGCGCCAGGCCACCGGCACCGGATAGTCGGCGGTCTCGCCCGCGGTGTCGGCGTACCGGACCACGTCCAGCCAATGCCGTCCCCAGCGCTCGCCGTAGCGGGGCGAGGCCAGGAGTCGATCGACCACCGTCTCGGCGGCCTGGGGCGACGGATCCCGTTCGAAGGCCTCGATCTCCTCCACCGTCGGCGGCAGGCCCGTGAGGTCGAGGGTGACCCGCCGGAGCCACGTCCGGCGGTCGGCCTCGGGCGCGGGACGGCGACCCTGACGCTCCAGCCGGGCCAAGATGAACCGATCGAGGGGCGTGCGGCACCAGGCCGGATCGGACACCTCCGGGGGAGCCGGATCGCGGACCGGCTGGAAGGCCCAGTGCGACCCCGGGTCGCCGGGCGGGGCCGCCGCTTCCGTCAACGCCGCCAACGCCGCGAAGGCGACGCACGCCATGGTCTTGCCGATGCTCATCCGGGTGATCTCCCGGCATTCCACCCCGACCGACGGCCGACCGGAAGCGCAAACTGAGGAGCGGCCCCGGGCCCGATGGGGACGTCCTCATCCGGTCCACACGGCGACATCCTCAAAGCGTCGGGACAAACGCCGGCTCACCGATTGTCTTCGGCGACGGCCCATGCTTGCCTAGGGGCCATGACACTGCAGTTCGGATTCCTCGGCCTGGGCTTCATGGCCGCGACCCACATCCAGGCGCTGGCGCACGTGCCGGGCACCTCGGTGGGCGCGATCTGCAACCCGAGCGGACGCAACCTCGACGGCGACCTGACCCGCGTGGGCGGGAACGTGGGCGACCCCAACGGGGTGCGCCTCGACATGACGCAGGTCCTGGCCTACCGGGATGTCTCCGCATTCCTGGCCGACCCGGCCATCCAGGTCGTGGACATCACCACGCCGACCAAGAGCCACCTGGAGCTGGCCATCGCCGCCCTCCAGGCCGGCAAGCACGTGCTCGTGGAGAAACCCATGACCCGGACCTCCGAGGAGGGACGTCGGTTGGCCGAGGTCGCCCGCGAGGCGACCCGACGCGGGGTCTTCCTGATGCCGGCGATGTGCCTGCGCTTCTGGCCGGAATGGCGGGCGGTCCAGGAGGCCATCGTCGGCGGTCAATACGGGCGGGTGCTGAGCGCCCGTTTCCGGCGGGTGGCGCAGGCTCCGGGCTGGGGCCACGGGCATTTCCTGAGCGCGGCCGACTCCGGCGGGGCGTTGCTCGACCTGCACATCCACGACGTCGACTTCATCCGGTTCTGCTTCGGGCACCCGACCCGGGTCTTCTCGCGAGGCCACACCAAGGTCAGCGGCGGCATCGACCACGTGCTCACCCAATACGACACCGCCGGCGGTGCGGTGATCAGCGCCGAGGGCAGCTGGGCCATGACGCCGGGTTTCGGCTTCTGCATGGCCTACACCGTGGTCTTCGAGAGGGCCACCCTCGACTACGACTCCTCGCGGGGCACCGAGGCCCTGCGCCGCTTCGTGGAGGGACATCCGGCCGAGACCCTGAAGCTCGACGAGCCCAATGGCTACGCGGGCCAGATCCGGCATTTCGCCGAGTCGATCCGCGCCGGTCGCGCCCCGACGGTGGTCACCGCCGATGACGGCGCAGCCGCCGTCGCCGTCTGCGAGGCCGAGGCCGAGTCGATCCGCACCGGGTTGCCCGTGACCCTCTGAGATGAACACCCTGCATGTCGTCTTCGACTGGGACGGGACCCTGTCGTTCATTCGCGCCGGTTGGGGCGAGGTGATGCTGCGCCAGTGGCTCGAGTTCCTGCCCCCGGCCCCCGGCGAGTCGGCCGAAAGCCGATCCGTCTTGGCCCACCGGGAGATCTGGGCGCTGAACGGCCGCCCCAGCATCCACCAGATGGAGCGGCTGGGGGTCCTGGTCGCCGAACGCGGGGGCACCCCATGGCACCCCGACCGCTACCAGAACGATTTCCAGGAACGCCTGGGCCGATTGATCCGTCAGCGCATGGATGCCATCCAACAGGGCGGGCATCCGGCCGACCATTTCATGGTGCGGGGCGCGCGCGCCTTCCTGCGGCGCTTCCAGGAGGCCGGGGCCACGCTGCACATCGTCAGCGGCACTCCGCGACCGGCGGTCTCGGCCGAGGTGGACTGCCTGGGCGTCCGGGACCTTTTCGGCGAACGCATCCACGGTCCGAAGGGCCTGACCGACACCTCCTTCCACAAGCGCCACGCGATCCGCGAGATCGTCGAGGCGCACGGGCTGGACCCGGCCCGTGCGTTGGTGTCGTTCGGGGATGGCGCGGTGGAGATCGCCGAGACCAAGGCGGCCGGGGGCCGGGCCATCGCCGTGGCCGCCGATGAGGAGCACTGGCATTCGGGCCGTTGGGACGAATCCAAGCGCCAACGCCTCACCGAGGCCGGGGCCGATTTCGCCATTCCGGACTACCACGAACCGGCCGGCGTCTGGGCCTGGCTCGGCGGGGATCGTTGAGACGGACCGGATCGCCGCTTCGCCCGGCCCCGGGGCCAGCCCCACCCGACCCCATTCGACCATTCCCGAACAGCTCCGGCACGGCAGTGCGGAGAGGGTCTCCCAGCCTCACTGAGAGTGGTCCGACAGCACCTTGGCCGGTGCGATCGTCGGGATCGTCCGGGGCTCGGTCAGGCTCTTCCAGTCGGGGGGCAGGTCTTCGATCGTCTCGGTGAGGATCTCGCGGACGACCCTGCGGTCCTCGGAGGACAGCCTCCGGAAGGGCTCCGAAGCATCGGTGCCGCTCAGGACCTCGGCCATGCGACGGTAGATCTTCTGCTTGAGCGGCGAGGGCAATTGGCGGAAGGCATCGGAGTGGATGAGGAAGCTGCAGGGATGCTTGAAGAGGCGCTTCTGCAGGTCCAATTGCCGCAGCGAACGCCCCTGCTTGTCCCGCGGACCCGACGCCTCGAAATTGCGGACGAACTCCTGGCCGCCCTTCACCGGATGTTCGAGCGGGACCTCCTCGGCCAAGAGCAGTTGTTTGACAAGCCCCTCGACCGGCGACTTGAGGTAGTCGACATGGCCGTAGGCAGCCAGGTGCTGGGTCGCCATGTACTGGACCCGGGCGATGAAGTTGTGCAGGTGCACCTGGTGCCCCAGCACCATCAGGGCCACGATGTCGCTCCCGGCAGACGGGTATTTCGAGGGATCGAAGAACTCGTCGAGGCGCGTCTTGTTGCCGCCGAGCGCCGGGTGGGACTTGGCCTTCACGAAGTCGTCCCCCATCCGATTGCCCCGGTGCTGCACCGGACCATGCGTCCCGGTCACGTACCACCCGCCCCACCGGTCCGCCATCGGGGTGCGGTGATCGACCGGCTCGATCCCGGTGGCCAAATCGACGATACCCTGCCGGTCGGTCTCCACCGAGCGGAAGAGGTGTCCCGGAACGCCCATCGTCCGCGAGGAGGCGTGGCACTCGAGGCAATTGTCGATGCGCTTGATGACGGGCTTGTCGGTGGGCTTCTGCTCCACCACGTAGAAGACCCCACCCAGGCGCGGATCCACCTCGGACACCTCCACCAAAGGAGAACCGGGGATGTAGCCCAGATAGACGTCGTCGTTGAAGAAGACGGCCCTCGGGTTGCCCGGGTGGATGTGCTCGCGCTGCAGGGACGTTTTGGAGAACACCAGCGTTTGAGAAGAGGGATCCACGCCCAGGGCCTTCTGGAACGAAGGCAACCACCCCAGCTTGGCATCCCATGCGAGCGTCACCTTTCCGGCCTCGATCTTCCGGATCAATTCGGCCACGGGGCCGGTGGCGGGTTCCTTGGAATACCGCCGCGCCTCGGTCTCCAGCTCCACCAGATGGGTCGAACCCTGAAAGTCCCCCTGAGCCGCGAGGACCGGCCCTCCGCAGGAAAGCCCGACGCCGACGACCCAAGCCAGCGCACCCGATCGGCGGGATCCGGGGGAGGATCGAACATTCATGCCCGATGAACCTTCATCGCAAACGGCCCGGCGGCGCCAGCCTCCCTTGGCCCGAATCTGGACGCATCTTGGTCTGGGCGCGTGTCACCCACGGACCGCTCAATGCCATCGGAAGACCGCCAGCAACGAGGCGGCCATGGCGGCGATGACGATGAACCCCACCACGGTCCAGAACCGGCGGCGATCGGGCTTCTTGGGCCGCCCCTGGCCGAACTCCCGGGCCACGAAGTCGTCGTAGTCGAACGCCTCGCCGTCGGGCAGATCGAGCCCGGAGACGGCGGCTTCCTCGTTCCATCCGGAGTCGCGGGAGGCGCCGCAGCCCGGGCAGGCGACCGCCTTGCGCGGCACGAATTCACCGCAGACCGGGCAATCCCCAGGGGGTCGAAACACCTCGTCGCTCATGGAGCCGGAAGACTGGGGTCAATCGTCGTCGTCGTCAGCATCGGGGGTGACGGCCCATTCCGGGTAGGGCCGATCCGGACCGGCCATGGCGTTCCACAGGATGCGATTCAGGACGTCCTCCGGGGCCTTGTCCACCTCGCGGAAGTTCAGTCGGGCCGAGACCTCGGCATCGCGCCTCAGGACGGGGTTGAGCAGCGCCTTGGCCGGCGGGTTCATCTGATCGAGCGGCACGGTGTTGGGCACCGCCTTGTAGGGCGTGAGGTCGGGCGTCTCCTGGAAGCAGTCGGACATCGGCGTGGCGCTGGCGTCGAACTGGTTCATGGGCTTCATGCCCAGCACCTGCTCGGCGGTGCGGATGATGCTCGTGGTATTGTACTGGGTCGTGACGACCGCGCCGCGACGGGTGTAGGGGCTGATGCAGAAGGCGGTGGTGCGGTAACCGCTGACATGGTCCCAGCCCGCCTGCGGATCATCCTCGATGGCGAGGATCAGCGTCTCCTTCCAGAACCGGCTGTGGCTCACCGCCTCGACGATCCGACCGAAAGCCAGGTCGTTGTCGGCGACGCAGGCCGCCGGGGTGGGCTGTCCGGCCGAGGTGCCGCTGGTATGATCATTGGGCAGGCAGATGAGGGTCAGGTTGGGGAACTCGCCCCGGGCCTCGAAGTCCCTCAACTCGCGGATGAAGTGATCGGCCCGGTACTGGTCGGGCACCGACATCTCCCATCCGACATAGTTGGTCGGGGTGTGCGGGAGGAGGCTCGGGACCATCGCCCGACTGGAGAAGATCACCTCGTCGGACTCGCCCTTCCAGGTCCGGTAGCACGGCAGGAACGGGATCGACCCCTTCTTCTTCGGGTCCCGCCAGCGGACGGTGGGTTCTGCGAACTCTCCGTAATTGCGCAGGGTCTTGCCGTGCTTCAGGGCGTTGTCCCAGATGAATCCGGCCGGGGAATACGCCAGGGCGTCGGCATCGTCCTCGCCCATGCCGTCGGGGTAGCTGCGCGGGAATCCGGCGAAGGACTTCTCCATGTAGTCGGTGGAGAAGGCGGTGGTCGACCACTGGTGTCCATCGGCGCTCAGGATCCCGGCGCAGTAGGTGTTGTCGAGGAGCACGAACTCGCGGGCGATCTTGTGCAGGTTGGGGGTGATCTTCTCGCCGAAGATGCACAGGTCGGCGCGTCCGTTGCCCCGGGGTTCATCGCCCAGGACCTGATCATAGGTCCGGTTCTCCTTGATGATGTAGATGACGTGCTTGAAGACGCTGGGCTCGCCGATGCGCTCGGGCACGGGCCGCGGTTTCACGCCACTTCGGGCCGGAAGCCTCGAGGCGAGGATGGCCTCGCGACGGAGGTTGCGGGAGACGGTCTCCGAGAGCTTCGGCAGGGTGCGACGGCCAGGGATCGGCACCAGCGAAACGGTGCCATTGTACTGGTGGGTGTTGAAGCCCTCGGCGCCGGTGTCGGCCTTCTTGGTCCGGGAGGCCATCCCTTTGACGTTGGCGACGATCAGTTGCCGGCGCGCGGTGTCGTGCACCAGGGCGGCAGGGAACCATCCCACGGGGATCAGGCCCGCCAGCCGCGATTCGCGATCGGCCGGGTCGAAGCGGATCACGGCGATCGCGTTCTGGGACCCGTTGGCGACGTACAAGGTCTTGCCATCGGGGGCGAAGACCAGCGCGTTGGGCGAGGCCCCGAAGAGGTCGGCCGGATTGATCTTGGCCCAGATCGTCTCCACGACGGCATGGGTTCGGGTATCGATGACGCTGAGGGTGTCCGCACCGGCGTTGGCACAGACGACATGGCGGCGATTGGGTGACACCGCCAGAGCCGAGGCGTGCAGGCCGGTGACCACCTCCTGCGGCGCCCCGTCGACCGGGGCCTTCAGGTCGATGATCGAGACGGAGCCCTCGCTGGCGATGTGTCGGACGGGATCGACCCGGACCGTGGTGCCGCGGCCGGCGGGTCCGGTCAGGTCGTCGGGGCCGGGCCGGCGTCCGCCCCAGTTGCTGACATAGACCGTGTCGCCCACCCGCACGATGTCATACGGCGCGACCCCGACCCGGAACTCGCGCAGGACCCTGCCGGACTCCGTATCCAGTTCCAGGAGCCGGTTGGACAGATTGGCGCAGACGTACAGGCGGCTCCCGTCGGCGCTGAAGGCCAGACCCGCGGGGATCTCCTCCTTGCGGCGCGGGGCATCGGCCGGGGGCAGCGGCAACGAATGCGAGGGGCTCAGCGAGCCGTCGGCACCGACCCGGAACACCTTCAGGCTGCCGTTGACGTTGCTCAAGAACACCCGCTTCCCATCGGGCGAATAGACCAGACCCGTGTAGCTCACCTGCCCCTTGGCATCCGGCTTGAGGATGTTCGCGGAAGGGACCGAGGGCCGGGGCTCGTTCACCTGCTCGGACGGCAAGGGAACCCGCTGGAGGATCTCGCCCGTCACCGGACTGAGCACCAGCAGCTCGCTGGTCTTTCCCGACACCAGCAACCGGGAGCCATCGGGCGACAGCGTCATCGCCTGAGGGCGAAGGCCCGCGAGTTCGATCTGTCGACCCAAGGGGGTCAGGGTCTGGTTGACCGGGGTGACCGAGCGACCGTCGGCCTTGTGGCCCACGGTCTCACGGATGGAGACCGGGGACGCGGCCGTGGCATCGAAGACGGCACCCGCCAGCAGGGCGGCACCCAGGCAGGTGCGGAGAAGACGGGACCCGGGAGGTCGGACGCAGGATTCCATGCGTTCTTTTTCCGGGGTCGGGACCGACGGGGCAATGCCGGAATGCGCGGGAATGGTCGAAGCCGTGCAACAATCAAGAAACGGCACCCCGTCGGATCGGTCCACGGAAGAAGGAATCGCCCCCATCCCTTGGCATAACCCCGTGACGGCCACCTTGCGGCGGTGGCGGCCAGCGTGCTCAGGGAGAGGCGGTGATCCGCAGGTCGTCGAATCGGATCGGAGTTCCAGAAAAGGGCATGCCCCAGACTCCGGCCTTGCCCGGAGGCAGCTTGGCCGACTCGTCGTGCTGCAACAAGGGATCCTTCGGTTCTTCTTCACCCTGCCAGGCCTTGGCGGCGATGCGGACACCGGTTCCCGACTTGCGCACGCTCAGGCGGAAGCGGGTCCATTGGCCGCTGGTCCACTTGAAGGGAACCGAGGCCTTGATGTCGTCGCCCTTCACCAGTTCGAGGGCGTTCTTGGCCGGAGCCACCCGCACCTTGTAACCCCCGACCCCATTGAGCCCGACGGCGAAGGTCGGGAACTTGCGGCCACTCTTGGTTCCGAGGATCCGGGCCGTCACCTCGACCCCCTCGGCCTCATTGGGACCGAACAGGACTCCGAACGATTCGAGCGGGGCCCCCGGCAATTCCAGGAACCGGTTGCCCTCCTCTTCGCGAACGGCGAACTGCCCATCCAGGACCATGAAGGATTCGGGCACCTCTCCGGGCTTGGCTGCCGAGAACGACTCGTCGAACAGGGCCTTGGCGCCCTGGGCGTGGAGCCCAGAAATCGTGGCCCCTAGGGCGATGGTGGAGAGGATCCCGGCCTGGAGGAGTCGTTTCATGGATTCAAACCGATTAGGCCAACCCGGGCCCGACCGCAAGCCATGCGCTCCGGGAAGGCGGGTGGAGCGGTGGAGCGGACTCAGCGGATGTCGAGCACGATGCCCAGCTTGTTCAGGATGTCACCCTCGGCCTGGGACAACCGGTACAACTCCTTGTTGTAGTCGGAGAGGGCATTGATCTCGCTGGCCTCGGCACTGGTGAGGTCGCGCTGGATCTGGAGCACCTGGAAGGCCGTGCTCTTGCCGTTGGCGAGCTTCTTCTCCTCGGCATCGAGCGCCTGGGCGGCGAACTCGCGCTGCTTGCGGGCGGCGTTGACCCTCTCGAAGGCGGTCTTGGCCGAGCGGATGGAGATGTCGATGTCGCGCATGAGGTTCTGCTCGATGCGCTTGTAGCTCAGCAGCAGACGCTCCTGCTCCAGCTTGTTCTGCTTGTGGGTCTCGCGGGCGTTGCGGTTGCTGAGGGGGAAGTTCAGGCGCAGACCGGCGTAGTGGTTCGGCAGCTTGCGATCCTGGAGGTCCTGGAGCGACACGCCGAACTCGGGCTCGGCACCGATGACCCCGTAGCCGCCGAGCAGGTCGAGCTGGGGAAAGAGCTGGTTCTTGGTGAACTTCAGCCGGACCTTCTGCGAATCGAGCTGGAGACGGGCGTCGACGATGTCGGGCGACAAGGTCAGCGCCTTGTGCCAACTGTCCTTCTTGTCGAAGGCGACGGGCTCGGCGGTGAGGGTCAGCGTGGGATTGAGCAGGAGATTGTCCCAGCTGCCCAGGTCGTCGTTGATCAGGTTGCGGAGGTTGGTGGAAGCATCACCGAGCCGTGCCTCGCTCTGAAGCAGGTCGGCCTTGGCCCGGTAGACCTCGGCCTCGGATTGCTTCTCGTCGAGCGGGGCCAGCGCACCGACCTCGACCCGCTTCTTCTGCTCGGCCAGCCGCCGCTCGGCCGTCTCGACCGCCTTGCCCTGGACCCGCACGTTCTCGCGCGCCGCGATGAGGTCGTGGTAGGCGAGGGCCACCTGAGCCACGACGGTGATCACCTGACGGCGGGCCCCCTGCTCGGATCGTCCGATGCCGATCTTGTTGACCTGCACCATCATGCGGGTGGAATCGATCCAGAAGTCCCGCAGCAACGGTTGGGTCAGGTCGAGGCTGACGAAGGGGCTGTAGAAGAAGCCCGAGTTGATCTCCGGCCGGTTGGGCGTGGCGAAGAAGACGTTGTTGTTGCGGGTCATGCCGCTCTGCAGGGAGTACCGCAGACCGGTTTCGGTCGGCGCCAGACCCTGGAGTCCCACCGAGTAGCTCTCGGCCCAGGATTCACCGCCCGGCGGGATGAAGTCGCCCGGATTGCCCACCCCGGCGCTGGTCCGGAAATTCTGCCGCACCGCCATGCCGATCGCAGGATCGTAGCCGGCATAGGCCTGCCGGTACTGGCTGAGGGACTGGCGGGGATTGAAGTAGGCGATCCGGATGTCCAGATTCTTCTGGAGGGCCAGTTTCAGACAGTCGTCGAGCGACACGGCCTTGAGCTCCTGGGCGGCATGGGCGACCGATGAACCGAGGGCCAGGGCCGCCAGCAAACCACCCGCGCAACGCGCGGCACGGGACCAGATCTTCTTCGTTTCCATTGTCGATGGACTGTTTTCGCGGACTTGAGTCGGGGCGTTCGTGCCCCTGGGATGCGCTGAATGACGCGTCCGCCGGACATTTCTTCAGCGATTCGAGAACCCAAGCTACCCTCCCGGTGACCGGCAAGGCCAGTCCAAGGTTTCAAACTCCCGCGCCGGCCTCCCGGGAATCGGGATCCGTGCCGGGATCTTGCCGCTGGGAGCCCCGCCACCCCAGACTGTGGGGACACATGAAGCGCGTCGTCCTGCTCGGCTGCACCGGCTCCATCGGCACCAGCACCCTCAAGGTGGTGGAGGACCAGCCCGATCGGCTGCAGCTCATCGGGCTGGCCGCCGGGGGGAACGCCGACCTGCTGATCGAGCAATGCCGCCGCCATCGGCCGCGGGTGGCCTCGATCCACGACACCGACAAGGCCGAGGCGGTCCGTGCGGCCCTGGGTGGCGGGACCGAAGTGCTGGCCGGTCCGGAGGCCCTGGTCCGTCTGGCCACCCTGCCCGAGGCGGACATCGTCCTCATCGCCATCGTGGGCACGGCCGGACTGGAGCCCGCCTTGGCGGCCATACGGGCCGGCAAGGACATCGCCGTGGCCTCCAAGGAGATCCTGGTGATGGCCGGCGAGACGGTCATGCGCGAGGCGCGGGCCCACGGGGTCCGGGTGCTGGCGGTGGACAGCGAGCATTCGGCCATCTTCCAGTGTCTCGACGGCAAGCCCGCCGCCTCGGTGCGCAACCTGTGGCTCACCGCCTCGGGCGGCCCCTTCCGCGACGCGACGAAATGGCCCGGAGAGGCCCTCGAGGCCGTCACCGTCGAGCAGGCCCTCAAGCACCCATCCTGGGTCATGGGCCGCAAGATCACCATCGATTCGGCCACGCTGTTCAACAAGGGGCTCGAGATGATCGAGGCCCGGTGGCTCTTCGACATCGGGATGCCCCGGGTCCAGGTGGTGGTGCACCCGCAGAGCGTGGTGCATTCCATGGTCGAGTACGTGGACGGCTCGATCATCGCGCAGTTGTCCACCCCGGACATGTGCCTGCCCATCCAGTATGCGCTGTTGTATCCCGATCGAATCGACAGCGACCGGGTCCAGACGAACTTCGCCAAGATCGGCCAACTGACCTTCGAGGAACCCGACACCGACCGTTTCCCGGCGCTGGGCCTGGCCCGGCGGGCCGGCGAGGTGGGCGGGACCCTGCCGGCGGTGCTCAATGCGGCGAACGAGGTGGCCGTGGAGCGCTTCTGCAATCGCCAACTCGGTTTCACCGGCATCGCCCGACTCGTCACTCGCGTGATGGATGCGCACCGGGTCGTCGATCAGCCCACCTTGGACCAGATCCTGGAGGCCGACCGCTGGGCCCGGGCCGAGGCCTCCCGCCTGGGATAGGACCCCGCGGGGTCTTCCCTCCCTCCGCGACCCTTGTCATTGCTCGTCGCTCACCGGCGGCTTGCCCGGAGGCAAGGGCTGGCCCCGAAGGAAGGCCGCCAGTGACGGGATCTTGTCGGTGTTGATCAGGTCGACGCCGGCATCCCGGCACACCTTCCAGGCCTCGGGACGGTCGGGCAGGGCCCAGAATCGGATCTTCCGGCCCTGGGCATGGGCCCGGCTCACCAGTCCCCGGAGACGTTCCTCCTCGGCCGCCGACATCTCGCCCTCGCCGTCCCAACGAAACAGAGTCCGCCAACTCTCGCTGACCAGCGGGACCAGGGAAGCCGGCGCCAACGAGGCCGGTTCGGCATTGGTGAGATCGCTCATCCGACCATCGAGCGCGCACCATCGGTCGCGGTCCGCTCGGGCCAGGTCCCAGGCACGGTCACCACTGAGGACCACCGTGACCGCGCCCGTCACCACGCCCGAATCGCGGAAGCGGGTCAGCATCGGCGCGTAGGGGGCCAACTCGGTCTTGAGCCGCTCGTACACCTGCGCCCCCTGCCCTTTGACATCCACCAGCAGCATCAGGCGCGTCTTGGGGTCGGCGAAGATTCCCGTCCGATTCCGGACCCGCTCGGCCAGCGGATCCAGATACAGGGATTTCAGCGTGCGGTCGGCCTTCAGATCCTTGCGGTCATGGGCGACCCACAACCGACCGTCGACGAGGTACACATCGGCCTCGACGCTGCAGAAACCGTGGTCGAGCGCCTCGAGGAGCGGGCGCCTCTGTTCGTAGTCGTTGTGGGAATGCGCCTGCGGCAGAGGGGTGACCTCCGCGGCCTCCGAACCCGGGGCGAGGCCCAGGAGCAACGAGGCCGCGAGAGCACGCAGGAACACCGTGGGGTTCATGGCGATCAACCTGCCCCAGCCCCCCCGCGGAAGACAACCCACGAACACGTGACGAGGGGTGGCGCGGATCCGAACCGAAGACCGCCTCGACCGACGATCACTTGCCCGGGCGCTTGACGGGGGGCACCCAGTTCTTGTGCCAGTCGAGGCTCCACAGGCGCTCCAGACGAACGAGCTCGGCATGCCCGTCGACGAAGCCCGCATTGATGGCTCCCGGGAGATTCTCCTTCGGGTTGAAGATCTGGTTGCGACCCCACGTGCCGCTCCCGTGCCGCGGCAGGGTGAGCCGAACCATGGCTCCGGCGAAATCATCCCCGGTGAACAGATTGCGGGCCGGCGGATCGTTGGGTTGCGGCCAGGTGTCGATCCAGTTGCTGTCGGCGATCACGGGCGTGTTGGCCGGGGTCGGGCAATCGGCCTCGTTCCGGAATTTCTTCACCTTCTGATCGGGCGTGCTGAAGTACGGATCGTCGTCGCCATAGAACCAACCGTTGAAGGTGTAGCTGGCCTCGTAATCGATGCCCTTGGATCCGGTCCAGAGCCACGTCTGGTTGAGCGAACCGCTGTTCGGATGACGACGCTTGGCCTTGGTCGCCGCCGGCGGCGCCGACGGGCAGATGCGTGCCGCGTTGATGCCCCCGTAATTCGTGGCCAGCACGGTGACCCACAGTGCGTTGTCCATGTTGGCCGTGGCGGCCCCGTTGTAGGGCACGGGTTTGCCGTGGTCGGACAGGTACATGAACGTCGACAGGGTCATCGACTTGGCGTTGTTGATGCACTTGATCGAGTTGGCCTTCGCCTTCGCTTTCGCCAGGGCCGGCAGAAGCATCCCGGCGAGGATGGCGATGATGGCGATGACCACCAGCAACTCGATCAGGGTGAATCCCCGGCGCATGCGGGAGGTGACGAGGAAGGTCTTCATGGTCGATACGGGAGTACGCGACTATGGCGCTCGCTCCGCCTCAGGAGGTCAAGGTCCGAGTGAGGCGGGAAGCGGGTCCGCCCACCCGGAGTCGACTACCGCAACCCGCCGAACTCGACCCCCACCAGCGATTCGGCCGCGAGGGTGCCCAGTTGGCGCCGCAGCGCCAGGATGTTGCCCTCCTCGGTGGGGTGGTTGCGGTTGCTGAGGAAGATCACCCAGGCATGGCTGCCGGGGTCCTGCCAGAGGGAGGTGCCGGTCCAGCCGGAATGGCCGTAGGATCCGACGGGAAAGACCGACCCGCGCGGACCGGCGTAGGGAGAGTCGATGTCCCAACCGAGGCCCCGCTTCGGCAGGTTCGGCGGTGTCCGCACCGCGATCATCCGGGCCACGGTCTCGGGGCGCATCACGCGCACCCCTTCGAGGACGCCTCCGGCATCCAGCATGCGGCAGAACCGGGCGATGTCGGCGGCGGTCGTGAACAGGCCGGCGTGTCCGGCCACCCCGGCCATGCGGCGGGCGGTGGGGTCATGCACCTCTCCCCGGAAGCAGCCGTCGCCGCCGCGGCATTCGGTGGGGGCGATGCGGGCGAGGGGCATTCCCCGCTGCAGCGGACGGTATCCCGTGTCCCGCATGCCCAGCGGCCGGTACAGGCGGGCTTCGCAGAAGGCGTCCAGCGGCTGACCCGAGACCCTCTCCACCAGCTTGCCCAGAAGGATGAAGTTGATGTCCGAGTACACGAACCGGGTGTCGGGCGGATGCGTCGGCTTCTCGTCGCAGGCCAGTTCCAGGGCCTTTTCGGAGCCGCTCCAGGCACCGCCACCCAGGCCGGGTCGCAGCCCGGAGGTGTGGGTCAGGACCTGACGCACCGTGATGGACTCCTTGCCGTGGGCCGCGAAGGCCGGGAGGTACTGCGCCAACGGCTTCTCCGGGTCGACCAGGCCCTGCTCGATCAGCAGGGACACCGCCGGCGCCGTGGCGAGCACCTTGGTGAGCGAGGCGGCGTCGTAGATCGTATCGGCGGTCGCGGGTTCCGGCGACGGCTCCACCGAGCGGTGCCCATAGGCCTTGGCGTACACCGTGCCCTGGCGTTCGAGCCAGAACACCCCACCGGGGCACCGGTTGGAGGCGATGGCCTGCAGGATCGCTCCGTCGATGGCCGAGAGTTTCTCGGGCCGGAACACCGACGCCATCGGCTTCGGAGCCGGCTTCGGCGCGGACATCTGGCAACCCCACGCGAGCAGCACCAGCGCCAGCAGACAACCGCGGATCCCCCGCCGGATCCCGGGGGCACCGACACGTCGGTGGAGGGGGCCCGGTCTCATGGGTGCAGGGGTTGGGGCGAGGCCACCGCCACGGCTTCCGCCGGGGTTCCATCGGTCCCCGTCGCCCGGGTCGGGAACCACCGGTCGAGCAGCACGTACACGACCGGAATGACATACAAGGTCAGGAAGGTGCTGGTGAGCATCCCGCCGACCACGGCGACACCCATCGGCCGCCGGCTCTCCGCACCCGCACCGAATCCGATGGCGATGGGCAGGATGCCCGCCACCGTGGAGAAGGCCGTCATGAGGATCGGGCGGAGCCGGACGCGGCCGGCCTCCATCATGGCGGTCACCGGATCCACCCCCTGCCGGGCCCGCTGGTTGGCGTATTCGACCAGCAGGATGGAGTTCTTGGTCACCAATCCGATCAGGAGCACCAGTCCGATCTGGCTGAAGAGGTTGATGTTCATCGACGGGATCACCGGGATCACCCCGGTCTTGCCCAGGAAGGCGAGGATCCAGAGCAACCCGAAGGCACCCACCGCCGCCAGGGGCAGCGCCAGCATGACGGTGAAGGGATGGATCAGGCTCTCGAACTGGGCGGCCAGGGTCATGTACACGATGACCGCGGCCAGGCCGAGCACCCACCAGATCTCGCCGGTGCTGTCGGCCAGGTTCTTGGCCTCGCCCTCCCAGGCGTACAGGGTGCCCGCCGGCAGGTCCTTGAGGAGCGGCTCGACCCGCTCCACCACGACACCGATGGGGACGCCGCCCGGGGAGGCCGTGATGCTGGCGCTTCGGAGCCGGCCGTAGTGGCTGATGGAATTCGGTGCGGCGCCGGCGGTCCGGGTCACCAGGGCGTTGAGTTGGATGAGCTCACCGCGCTGGTTCCGCACGAACACCGTGTCCAACTCCTGGGGCGTGAGGCGCGAGGCCCGCTCCAACTGGGCGATGACCTCGTATTCCTTGCCACCCACCTTCAGCCGGCTCAGGTCGAGGCCGCCGAAGAGGATCTGCAGGGTGCGGGAGATGTCCTCGATGGTCACACCGAGCGCCGCCGCCCGGCTGCGATCCACCGAGAGGCGCAACTCGGGCTTGTCGACCTCGTAGCTCACCCGGATGTTCTTGAGCAGGGGCTGACCGGCGGCATTGGTCAGTCCGCCGATGCGGGCGGAGAGGGCCTGCACGGTCTGGTTGAGCGTGTCGAGATCCTGATTCTGGACCACCAACTCGAAGGGCGAGCTGTTGAAGCTCACCTCGATGGCCTTGGGCAGGTTGGCGATGGCGAAGCCGCCCTCGACCTCCGCGAAGAACCGCTGGGCGATGCCACCCGGGCCGTTGACGATCTCCTGGGTGGAGCGCGAGCGCAGCGAGCGATCCTTGAAGCTGACGAAGACGATGCCGAAGGAGGCCTGCCCGGGACCGCTGAACCCCGGGGCCACGATGGCGCCGTAGCTCTCGATCTCCGGGATGCTGGCCACGATGGCCTCGGCCTTGCGGAGTTGCCGGTCGGTGAACTCGCTGGTGGAACCGTTCGGGGTGAGGACGATGGCGAACATCCGACTCTTGTCCTCCTGGGGCAGGAAGTCCTTGTCGAGGCCACGGTACGCGAAAACCATCAGGGCGACGGTGCCCAGGGTGACCAGCACCGAGACGAACCGGTGGCGCAGGGCCCATCGCAAGGTCCCCAGATACCCCTTCGTGACCCCATCGAGGACGGCCTCGAACACCGCGAAGAGCCCGGTGGCCTTCTTGCCGTGGATGGGCTTGAGCACGCGGGCGGCGATCGCCGGCGACAGCGTGAGCGCGACGAAGGCCGAGATGATGACCGAGACCGAGACGGCCACCGCGAACTCGATGAACAGGCGGCCGGTGGTGCTCTTCTGGAAGGCCAGCGGCGTGAAGACAGCCACCAGCGAGAGGGTGATGGCGATGACGGCGAAGCTGATCTCCTCCATGGCCTTGAAGGCCGCCGCCATCGGCTTCATCCCCTCCTCCAGGTGCCGGTAGATGGCCTCCAGCACCACGATGGCGTCGTCCACCACGATGCCGATGACGAGCACCAGGGCGAGCATGGTGAGGATGTTCACCGAATATCCCATGAAATGGAGCGCGGCGAAGGTCCCGATGATCGACACCGGGATCGCCACGGTGGGGATGACCGTCGCCCGCAGGTCGCGGAGGAAGACGAAGATGATCAGCACCACCAGGCCGAAGGCGATGGCCAGCGTCTCCCACACCTCGCCGATGGCCTTCTCGACGTACACGCTCGAGTCGTAGTTGACCCGCATGGTCACGCCCTCGGGCAGGGTCGGGCCGATCGCCTCCACCTCGGCGCGGATCGAGCGGGCCACGTTGACCGTGTTGGCCTTGGCCTGCTTGACGATGCCCAGGAAGACGCAGGGCTTGCCCACGGCCCGGGCGATGGTGCGGTAGTCGGCGACGCCATCCTCGGCCCGTCCCACGTCCTTGAGACGCACCAGGTTGGCCCCCTCGGCGCGGAGCACCAGGTTGTTGAACTCCTCGGCGGTCTTCATCTCACCCCGGGTCTGGATGGTCATCTCCCGGTCGAGGTTCTCCACGCGACCGCTCGGCAGCTCGATGTTCTGCTGGCGGAGGGCCTGCTGGACGTCGAGCACGGTGACCCGGCGGGCCGCCATCCGTGCCGAGTCGAGCCACAGTCGCATGGCGTAGCGCTTCTCGCCGCCGATGGTGATCGAGGACACACCGCTGACCCCCTGGAGGCGCGGCTTGATCTGCCGCTCGGCCAGGGTGGTCATGTCGAGCGGCGAATAGCGGTCGCTGTTGAGGGATATCCAGAGGATCGGCTGCGCATCGGAGTCCTGCTTGGAGACGATGGGCTCGCGGATGTCGCGCGGCAGCGCCCCGCGCACCCGGGAGACGCGGTCGCGGACGTCCTGGGCCGAGGTGTCGATGTCCCGCGCGAGGTCGAACTCGACGGAGATGTTGCTGACCCCCTCGCGGCTCTCGCTGCGCAGGGTCTTGATGCCCTCGATGTTGTTGATGGCCTCCTCGAGCCGCTCGGTCACCTCGGTCTCCACCACCTGGGCGTTGGCCCCCGGGAAGACCGTCGTCACGGAGACGATGGGCGGGTCGATGTCCGGCAACTCCCGCACGGGCAACCGGGAAAGGCCGATCAGCCCGAAGAGCACCAGCACGAGGTTCATCATCCAGGCCAGGATCGGACGCTGGATGGAAATGCGCGGCAGGATCATTCGATTCCCCAAGTGAGACGGTTCGCGCCCCGAAACTCAACGGCGGATCCAAAAGGGGTCGGTCCCACCTATTTACAATTTGGGGTCCCAACTTTTTTCCCGGGTGCACAACGGGGCCATCCAGGGCCGGGCTCCGCACGACCGACCCGCCGCCCGCGGGGAATCTCGGGGGTAGCATGGGACTTTCGCGCTGTGCGCGGGGAGATCGGGTGATCGCTTCCCGAGCGGGCTGCGGACCGGTCCCGGTGCGCTTCGTGGGTGGGCTCCGCGGGCCGGAGAACCCTCATTTCCAGACGCGACGCAGGAGGGCCAGGAAGTTGCCGTGGAAGATCGCGTCGATGTCGGCCTGCGAATAACCGCGCAGGGCGAGGATGGGTCCGAGCTTCTGGATGTCGGCGATGGAGCCGAGGTCGGCCGGCATCTGCTCGGTGCCGAACCCGCCGTCGGCGTCGGTGCCGATGCCGACGTGCCGTACATTCCCGGCCAACTGGCAGATGTGGTCGATATGGTCGGCCAGGTGCTCGAGACTCAGGCCGAAATCCTGGGGCTTCGATCGGTGGTGACGCCAACCGTGGACCAGCATGATCGCATCGACCGCCACCCCGATGACCGCATCGCGGCGGATCAACTCGCGGATCTGATCGTCGGTGAACTGGCGGTTCCAGTCGGCGAGGGCACGACAGTTGGAGTGGCTGGCCCACACCGGCCCGGAGAACCGGTCCAGGGCGTCCCGGAACGATTCGTCGCTCAGGTGGGTGACATCGAGGATCAGGCCCAGGCGCTCCACCTCGGCCAGGAGTTCGCGGCCATAGGCGGTCAGGGGTCCTTCGTCATCGGTGCCGGCTCCGCAGAGCCCCGGGCCATAGTGGGTCAGTCCCACCGCCCTCAGGCCGTAGGCATGGGCCCGCTCCAGGTGGGCGGGGGTATGGATGGAATCAGCCCCCTCGAGGCTCAGGATGCATCCGATCGGCTTGCGCTCCCCGGACGGGCACTGCCAGTCGGCCAGGTGCGCCTCCAACCCGGCCCGATCGGTGATGAAGCGCAACTCCCCGGCGGCCTCCATCTCGCGGTACCAGGCCAACTGCCCCTGGGTCTGGGCCCAGGCCTGCGAGGCGCTGCTCCAGCCCGGCATGCGGCTGAACCGATTCACCGAGCGGGCGATCTGGGTGGCCACGCACAGCCCCATGTTCCCGCGGCGCATCTCGGGGAAGCAGACGATCCCGTTGCCCCGATCGGGTTGGTCCCGCAGGTGCTGCTCGCGGCGGCGGATGTGCTCCAGCGAACGGGTCAGGTCCCGGTTCCATTCCATGGCGTTCATGGAGAGGTCCAGGTGGCCATCGAACACCAGGGGTTGCGACGCGGCGGCGGGCTGGGAGTGCGACTCGGCGGGCTGGGCGGACATGACGGAACAAGCCCTAGCGCGGATGGGGCCGGGAGTCACGCAGAAGACCGACCTCGGCCGTCCGTCACTTGCCCGAGGTCGGGGGCGGAACCGCCGGCAGGGTGAACCGGAAGGCGGACCCCTTGCCCGGCGCGGTCTCGAGCCGCACCTCGCCCCCATGGGCCTGGATGATGTGCTTGACGATGCTCAGGCCCAGGCCCGTGCCACCCTGTTCGCGGGAGCGGGCCGTATCGACCCGGTAGAACCGCTCGAAGACCCGCTCGGCGGCCTCGGCCGGGATGCCGGGGCCGTCGTCGACCACCGCCATCTCGATCAGGTCGCCCTCCGGCAGCTCGCGTCCCTCGATGCGCACCGAACCGCCGGGCCGGCCGTACTTGATGGCGTTGTCGATGAGGTTGGAGAGCACCTGGTCGAGCCGGTCCGAATCGGCCCGTGCATGAAGCCCTTCGGGCACCTCGTTGAGGAGCCGGACGCCGCGGTCCCGGGCCTTGCGGTGAAAATCGTCGAAGACCTCGGTCACGTGCCCGTGCAGCGGCACGGTGTCGTAGTTGATGGCCAACTGGCCCGACTCGAGCCGCGAGAGCGTGAGGAGATCCTCGATCAGGAAGGTCAACCGGTCGCAATGGCGGTCGATGATGTCGAGGAACTTGGTCGCGATGGCCGGTTGGGACGCCGCGCCGTCGAGCAGCGTCTCGACAGAACCCTTGATCAGGGAGAGCGGCGTCCGCAGTTCATGGCTGACATTGGCCACGAATTCCCGGCGTGTGCTCTCGAGCTGGCGCAATCGGGTGGCGTCGTGCAGCACCATGAGGATGCCATCGGGGCGACCTTCGGCACCCATCAGGGCGACCGCGTTGACCTGGAGCAGACGGGCCTCGGCCCCTCCGTCCAACTCCAGCTCCTTGCCATTGACCCGACCCGCCTTGGAGGCCTCGGCCGCGACGGTGGCCAGCTCGTTGCAACGGAAGGCCTCGAGCAGGGTGCGCCCCCGGACGTCGGCCGCGAGATCGAAGAACCGACGGCAGGCGGTGTTGGTGAACTGCACCCGCCCGGAGGCATCCAGCAGCAGCACACCCTCGAGCATGTTCTCGAACAGGGCCTGCTGGCGCGCGTTGTGGGTCGCCTGGGACTCGGCGCGGCTGGAGCGCTCCCGGGCCAGCTCATCCCTCAACCGGGCCGCCTCGGTCGAAGCCCGGAGCCAGCGCCCCCGGAGGAACAGGGCCACCGCGATGCCGGAGACGGCCGCGCCCACGATGGCGGCCATGGTGACGGACGGGGACATGATCGGCTCAGCCCTCCAGGAACCGGTAACCCACGCCCCGGACCGTATCGAGGTACCGGGCGCCGGCACCCAACTTCTCGCGCAGTCGGCGCATGTGGGTGTCGACGGTGCGGGTATCGATGAGGTTGTCGTATTCCCAGACGTCGCGCAGGAGGGCCTCGCGGCTCTGGACGCGACCCCGGCGTTGGGCCAGCACGATCAGCAGCCGGAACTCCGTGGCCGTCAGGTCGACCCGCTGACCGGCGACGCTGACCAGATGGCGCGGGATGTCGATCAACAGGTCCCCGAACTGCAGGGTCTGGGGCGTCTCCTCCTCGGCCTCGCTGCGGCGCTTGAGAAGGTTGCGGATGCGGAGGATGAGTTCGCGCGGACTGAAGGGCTTGGTGACATAGTCGTCGGCACCCAGCTCGAGACCCACCACCCGGTCGATCTCGGCGGCCTTGGCCGTCACCATGATGATCGGGATCGCGCTGGTGGCGGGATCGCGACGGAGCAGTTTGCAGACCTCGAGCCCATCCACCTCGGGAAGCATCAGGTCGAGCAGGATGAGGTCGGGCAACTGCTGACGCGCCTTCTTCAGGGCCGCGTCGCCGTCATCGGCCGTCGTGACCTCATAGCCCGCGTTCTTGAGGTTGAAGCCCAGGACCTCCAGCGCATCGGGTTCGTCATCGACGACGAGAATCTTTGCCATAGCTCACTTGGGTCCTACCACAACGCTCAGCGTCGCTTCGTGTCGTCCAGGTTACAAGTCTGTGACATGGCCCCCGTGCTTGACCCATCACGGTCCGCGGGCAGGGTCGCGCCATGTGCGGGCGATACAGTCTGGCCCGGGAGACGGTCGATGTGGCGGTGGGCACCGAGCGCGTCGGTCGACGCGGGCAGGCGCGCCACAACATCGCCCCCTCCCAGCGCGCTCCGGTGATCCGCCGGAAGGCGGTCGCCTTGGCGATCGACGACCTGCGCTGGGGTCTGGTTCCCGAGTGGTCCCGCGATGAGGGCATGGGGGGTTCGCTCATCAACGCCAGAGCCGAGACCCTGACCGACAAGCCCGCCTTCCGCGAGGCCTTCCGACGGCGACGCTGCCTCATCGTGGCCGACGGATTCTACGAATGGCAGGCGCTCGGCCGGTCCAAACAACCGTGGCGATTCGTCCGCGAAGACGGCGGGTTGCTGCTCTTCGGCGGGCTCTGGGAGTCGTGGTCGCCACCAGGGCAGACCGCCCCGCTGGAAACCTTCACGGTGATCACCACGACGCCCAACCGCGTCGTCGCCCCCGTCCATGACCGGATGCCCGCCTGCCTCGACCCCGAATCGGCGGCACTGTGGCTCGACCCGTCGTCTCCGTTGGAGCTCCTCCGATCGCTCCTGAAGCCCAGCCCGGAGGAGGGATGGCACGGGTACCGGGTGAACCCCGTCGTCGGGCAAGCCCGCCACGACGGTCCGGAATGCATCGAGCCCTTCCGCGACGAACCCAGCCTGTTCTAGAGAACCCACCGCGGCCGGCACGACCGATCCTTCCGGTTCGTTCCGATCAGTCGAAGATCGGGAAGAAGGTGTTGAAAGCCTTCTCACAAAACTCGCCCGGATCATTGAAACGCCGATGCCGATCGAGGCCGCTGATCGCCCGCATCTGGGCCTCGCTCAGCGAGAATCCGAAGACCTGGGCATTCTCAAGCAGGTGTGCAGGGTCCTGGGCCTTCGGGATCACCGCGCACCCGCGCTGAACTCCCCAGCGCAACACCACCTGGGCCGGCGTGCGGCCCAGGGTCGCGGCGATGCCGGTCACCACTGGATCCACCAGCACCGACTCCTCGGGGCGGGCCATCCCCAGGGGCAGATAAGACGGCGCGCCCAGCGGCGAGAACGCCGTGACCGCGATCCCCTCCGACTGGCAGAAGCGCACCTGACGTTCTTGGACGAGGTATGGATGCGCCTCGAACTGATGCACCGCCGGACGGATGGAGGCCGTGTTCAGCACTTCCCGCAGCATCGAGACGTTCAAGTTGCACACGCCGATCCGCTTCACCAGGCCGGCCCGCTGCAATTCTTCCATCGCACCCCAGGTGTCGGCATACGGCACGGCGATGGGTTTCATGGCCGGCTCCTCGGCCGCCGGATCGAAGAACCACTCCGGCGGATAGCGCACATCGAACGGCACATACGCCAGAGCGATCGGGAAGTGCACCAGGTACAAGTCGAGCACGTCCAGGCGCAGGTCCCGCAGCGACCGCTCACAGGCCGCACGAACGTGCTTGGGCTCGTGGTAGGTGTTCCACAACTTGGAGGTGACCCAGAGATCGTCGCGACGGCAGAGCCCGTCCTGCAGGGCCGCCGACAGGCCAGCGCCCACCTCGGCCTCATTGCCGTAGTCGCAGGCGCAATCGAAGTGACGATACCCGAGCCGGACGGCCTCGCGGATCACCGCCGGTGCCTGCGGCTTGGGCAGTTTCCAGGTACCCAAGCCCAGGGCCGGCAACCCGACGGCGGCGGGTGCGGCATGCTGCGGAGATTCTGACGACAGGATGGGTGCAATCATGGTCGAAGAGATCGGATCCAGGGTTTCCGGAACGCGGCACTGGAAACGGCCCGGACAGGGTGGCTTGGAAAAGATCGATCAGTCATGGACCGAATCGGGGACTCCGGCAACCGCCGGCGCGGCTGCCAACGACAGCATCCACGAAACACCGAACCGGTCGATCACCGCACCATAAAGGGGCGACCAGAAGGTGGGAGCCAAAGGCGTCTGCACCGAACCGCCCACGGCCAACGCATCGAACGCCTTCCGGACCGCCCCTTCATCCGGCAGCGACACCGACAGACTGAACCCGCCGAACTTGCCACCCACCTCGCAGCCGTCCGAGGCCAGCACACGGGCGGAGCCGATGCGGAAACTCGCATGCATCACCTTGTCCTCGAACCCGGCGGGCAGCACCCCTGGCGGTATCGGCTGCGGGCTCTGGCGGAAGTGCATCAACATCTCGATCTCCGCACCGAGCGCCTCGCGATACAGCGCCAACGCCTCCTCACAACGCCCCCCGAAAAAAAGATACGGCTCCAACGACACCGGCGGCTTCATGTCCCCAGCATCACGCCCACCGCCCCGCCGGCGAGCCCGGATTTCGGAGCCTTTCCCGGCGCCGATCCGGTGACGACTTCGCGTCGGCACCAGAACGACCTTGACCCTCCTCTCCAGAGGTCTCGAATGGATCCCATCGCCATGTCCCTGCTCGAACGTCTCCCCCAGGCCGTCCGTCACGAAGGTGGACTCAGCCGACGCCTCTTCGTCGCCTACGGTGCGGCCCTCGCCTCGTTGCCCGCGCTCGCAGCGCGTTCCTCCGGATCCACCGACTCCCGGATTTCGTTCGTGGCCGACCCCTTCCAGTTGGGCGTCGCCTCCGGCGATCCGGATGCCCACAGCGTCGTGCTCTGGACCCGCCTCTGCCCCAAGCCGTTGGAACCCGGCTACGGACTGACCACCGAGCGCATTCCGGTGCGTTGGGAAGTCTCGGAGACCGAGTCCATGTCGCGCATCGTGCAGCGCGGGACCACGGTGGCCCTTCCGCAATTGGGCCACTCGGTGCATGTCGAGGTCGCCGGCCTCAAGCCGGGGCGTCACTACTGGTTCAGGTTCCATGCCGGCGAGGCCACCAGCCCCATCGGCCGCACCCGCACCCTGCCCGAGCCGGAGTCGATGCCCCGCGAACTCAGATTCGCCTTCGCCTCCTGCCAGCACTTCGAGGACGGCCACTACACGGCCTACGAGCGCATGGCGCAGGACGACCCCGACCTGGTCTTCCACTTGGGCGATTACATCTACGAGGGACCGGGCAAGGACAACAAGGTCCGCCGCCACACCGGCCCCACGAAGACCCGCATCCTCACCCTCGAGGACTACCGCGGCCGTCACGCCCTGTACCGCTCCGACCGGCATCTTCAGGAGATGCACCGCCGCTGCCCCTGGTTCGTCACCTGGGACGACCACGAATTCGACGACAACTACGCCGCCGGCGTCTCCTGGACCCCGGCCGACAATCCGGCCGAATTCCTGATCCGTCGTGCCGCCGCCTACCAGGCCTACTACGAGGCCATGCCCCTGCGCACCGCCAGCATGCCTCAGGGCCCGAACATGAACCTCTACCGCAAGGCCAACTTCGGACGCCTGGCCGAATTCCTGGTGCTCGACACGCGGCAGTACCGGACCGACCAGCCCAACGGCGACAACAACAAGCCCCTCAACGCCGCCGCGCTCGACCCGCGCAATTCGCTCCTCGGGACCGAACAGCGAAACTGGATGGACCGCAGCCTCATCGCCTCGCAGGCCCACTGGAACGTGCTCGCCCAGCAGGTCATGATGGGACTGGTCGCCTTTCCGGGCACCGCCAAGGATCCCGAGCCCATCTACTCCATGGACCAGTGGCCCGGGGCCGCCCACGAGCGCATGGCCCTCGCCCGATTCTGGGCCGACCGCCGCATTCCCAACCCCATCGTCCTCACCGGCGACATCCACTCCAACTGGGTCAACGACCTGCGCATCGACGACCGCAAGCCCGAGACCCCCGTCGTCGCCACCGAATTCGTCGGCACGAGCATCTCCAGCGGCGGCAACGGCAAGGCGGCTCCCGACGAAGCGACCCGACTCCAATCCATGAATCCCTGCGTCCGCTTCTTCAACCGCGAGCGCGGCTATGTGCGCTGCACGGTCACGCCGCAGTCGTGGCGCAGCGACTACGTGGCGGTGGAAGACATCCTCAAACCCGGCGGCCGCACCACCGTCCGGAAGTCCTTCCTCGTCGAATCGGGCAAACCCGGCGCGCAGCCGGTGTGAGCGGTCGGAGTCGCCTCGAAGACGCGTTCCGCACGAAAGCCCGTCCTGTCCCCGCGTTCCCTGCGAACAGAGGACCGGTCGCCCACACAAGGTACGCAGGCGGAGCGGGATCGGTCCGAAGGGAGCTCTGGAACGTCGACACCCTGATCCCCCTCGCGCGATCAGCGCGAAGGCTCTTCCTGTCCCAGCGTTCCCTGCGAACGAAGGACCGATCCCGCGGAGCCCCTCAGCGCCAACCCACTTCGCTGATGTCCAAGTGCCAATCGCTCCCGTCGCTCACGCGGACGGCGGTGCCTTCCTGACGGTAGGTGATCTTCGACAGTTCCACCGAGGGGGGGATGACGTTCACGATCACCTCGCCACTCACCACCGAGACCACCCGCGTGCGCTGCTCCGGGCGCCGGATGAATTGGTAGGTCGTCGGGTCCACCGCATAGACATGGCCCGTCATGCGCAGCACACCCTCGCGGTAGTCGTTCACCACCCCGACGAAATGGCGATGCGGCTCATGGTCGAAATGACGCCGGTGGATCACGTGGATCTTCTCCCCCGGTGCAAGAATCGAAGCGAACATGGGAATGGACCCTGTCGATGCGGTCGGCGGATGTCCAGTACAGGCGAACCCTCGAACCACCCACCGAAGAAGCCCCGGGTTGCCCGGACGGATCTCGCCGCATCCTAGCGCCCGCGCCGCTCGGCCATCACCCGCCAGGCCCGTCCGGGATTGTTGGTGATCAATCCGTCGATCCCCAGATCGAGCAACCGGTTCATGTCGGCCGGATCATCGATCGTGTAGACCCACACCTTGAGCCCGCGTTGATGAGCCGCAGCCACGGCGGCGGCTTCCACCTTCTGATTCCATACCACCACCCGCGCGCCGATACGACGCGCCTCCTCGATCCACCGCACCGAAAGCACCTGATCGGCCTCGGTGAGCGGTGTGCCCCGATACGACTTCCACGGACCCAGCGCTCCGAGGATCTGCGACGGCTCCAACCGATGGTACTCCTCGAGGTATTGCCAATCGAAGGACTGGACGACCACCTGGTTCATCTCCCGGCGATCCCGGATCAGCCGCACACAGGCCTCGGCCGGACCCTCCTTGCGCTCGATGAGCGTCACCGAACGCGACTGGATGAGGTCCAACGCATCGACCAACGACGGGATCGTCGCCGGAGGTTGGTTGGAGCCCTTCCAGGACGCGGCATCGAGTTCGCGCATCTTGGCGAACGGCGTCTGCGACACCCGATTCGTGCCGGAACCCCACCGACGCACCGCATCGGTCGTGCGGTCAAGTGTGCCATCGTGAACCACCGTCAGCACCTGGTCCTGGGAATGGTAGTAGTCCAATTCCACCAGGTCGGCCTCGGCCTCCATCGCCCATCGGAACGCCGGCAGCGTGTTCTCCGGCGCACCCGACGAATAACCGCGATGAGCGATCACCAGCGGCCGATTCAGCCGCAACAGCGCCTCGGCCTTGGGCAACCCCTCCGCGGCCATCAGGCCCCGGAACACAACCCCCAGAAACACCCCCATCCACCATGGTTTGAACCCGACGCGCATCCCCGATGCAACGGGACACGCCGGCGCGGGTCAAGCCGGGCGCATTCTCCCGCTTTCTGGACTCCACGCTCGGCTCCGGACTGTCCATGCTGGGCCGCGTGAATCGGATTCGGCTGCTCCCGGAACAGGTGGCGAACCAGATCGCGGCGGGCGAAGTGGTGGAGCGACCCGCCAGCGTGGTGAAGGAGTTGGTGGAGAACTCCCTGGATGCGGGAGCCACGCGCATCACCGTCGAGATCGGCACCGGCGGTCGCAGTCTCATCCGCGTGACCGACGACGGTCGGGGCATGGGCCGCGACGACGCCCTGCTGTGCCTGGAACGCCACGCCACCTCCAAGATCACCCGCGCCGAAGACCTCGCCTCCATCGCCACCATGGGATTCCGGGGCGAGGCCCTGCCCAGCATCGCCAGCGTGAGTCGCTTCGTACTCACCACCCGGGAACGCGAAGACACCTCGGGCGAGGCGACCCAGGTGGTGGTGAACGGCGGGAAGATCGTGGAGGTGAAGGCCGCCGCATCCCCGGCCGGCACGACCATCGAGGTGCGCCAGATCTTCTTCAACCTGCCCGCGCGCCGCAAATTCCTGCGCGCCGAGGAGACCGAGCGCGCCCACATCCAGCATTACCTGACCCTGGTCGCGTTGGCCTGGCCCCAGGTGGGCTTCGGGTTCGTTTCCGATGGCCGTCCCGCCTGGCAATTGCCCCCGGTGCCCTGGACCTCCGACGCCGACCGCTTCTCCGCGCTCAAGGAACGCCTGCGGCAACTGCACGGATCGGAGACACCCCTGCTGCCGCTGGAGTTCTCCGCCGGCATCGAGGAGTCGCCCGACGTGGAACCGGGCGAGGACTGGGTGCTGCGCGATTCGGGCAAGCTGGCGCGGTTCCGCCTCTGGGGATTCATCGGAGCCCCGGGCGTCTCGCGAGGCTCGCGCGATGAGCAGCACCTCTTCGTCAACCAACGCCCCGTGGAGAACCGCGGGCTCCAGTTCGCCCTGGCCGAGGGCTACCACACGAGCCTGATGCGTGGGCGCCACCCGGTGTGCTGCCTCTTCCTGGAGATCGACCCGGCGGCGGTCGATGTGAACGTCCATCCTCAGAAGCGCGAGGTGCGTTTCCGCGAAGAGGCGGCCGTTCGACGCCTGGTGGCCAAGGCCATCCGCGACACACTGATGAAGTTCCATCAGGCGCACCCCGAGACCACCGGATGGGCGTCGGGCTCGGCTTCCGAACCGCGCCTGCCGATGCTCGCCGGCGAGGCGGCGGGATCCTCTTCGACGCCGCTGTCCCCGGCCGCGCCCGAAACCACCTTGCTGCCGGGGTTCTCCGGCGCGGGCCCAGCGGAGCCGACCCCACCCGCCGGTCTCGCCACCACGAACTCCCCGCTGAACACCCCGACCAGGAAGTCCGATACGGCTCCGATCTCGAGATCGACCGGCTCCCATGCAGGTTCCGGCCTTGGGTCCGCCCCCGTCTCGATCCCCAGCCACCGGGCCTCCGAGACCCCCATCAGCCGTTCCGCGGAGCCCACCGGCCAACCCCTATCGACGCCCCCACTGCCGGCATCGACCCCGAGCCCGATACCACCCTCCGCACAAAACCATCCGGCCCACCCCTGCCCGACGACCGCTCCTTTCCCCAGTGCACCGGGCGCACTGCCGGTCGCCCTGCTCCAACGGCCCTTGCGCATCATCGGGGTCGTCGGCCGGCTCTACGTGCTGCTCGAATCCGAGCGCGGATTGGTGCTGCTCGACCAGCACGCCGCCCACGAACGCATCCTCTTCGAGCAGATGCTCCAGCGGCTTGAATCCGGTCATCAGGCGGCCTCCCAGCGCCTGCTGCTGCCGGAGACGGTGGAGTTGTCGGTGCGCGACGCGGAATTCGTCCGCGGCAACCTGGAGACCCTGACCCGCATGGGCATCGGGCTGAGCGAGTTCGGCGACCGAACCTTCCTGCTGGATGCGCTGCCGCCGATGGTGAAATCCAACCACCCCAAGCGTTTCACGCTGGACCTGATCGATTCCCTCAAGGCCGCGGGCTCGGGCGTGAACCTGATGCGCCTGGGCGAAGATGTGATCGCCAAGACGGTGTGCCGTCATGCGGTCAAGGCCAACGACCCGCTCTCGGGCCGCGAACTCGATCAACTCATCGTCGATCTGAAGCAGTGCACCATGCCCTACACCTGCCCTCACGGTCGCCCCACGATGATCGAGATGGGCTGGCGGGATCTGGAGAAGCGCTTCGGACGCACCGGCTGACCCGGGGCACCTCATCCATCCACGGGCACGGCCACAGACTTCGGGTGGAACCGCACCGAGGACTCTCGCCTCGGCCATGCTCGACCTCGTTCGAAAGTCCCAACGCATGGTCTCATGGCTTGGCGAGATCGACCATTTGAGAAACGATCACCCAACATGAACTCCCTGCGCGTCACCCTGGCCAACCTCGTGTTTTTGGGGACCACTGCCGGAACCCTGTGCGCGGCCCAATGGCCCTCCTGGCGGGGCCCCAACCAGGACAACACCACGCCCGAGACCCGCTTTCCGGATCGGTGGAGCAAGACCGAGCACGTGCGGTGGCGCACCGAGCTGCCCGAGGCCGGCAACTCCTCGCCCGTCGTCTGGGGCGACACCGTGTTCGTCACCCAGGCCGTGCAGGACGGCAAGCAACGCACCCTCATGGCCTTCGACCGTAAGACGGGCAAGCTGCGCTGGCAGCAGGGTGTCGGCTACGACGAGGCCGACCCACGCCACAAGACCAACCCGCACTGCGCCGCCTCGCCCATCACTGATGGCCGATGCGTGGTGGCCAGCTTCGGATCCGCCGGCATCGTGGCCTACGATTTCGCCGGCAAACCCCTCTGGAAGGCCGACCTCGGCAAGCAGCGCCACGAGTGGGGCCAGGGGTCCTCGCCCGTGATCCATGGCGACCGGGTGATCGTGTACCACGGCCCCGGGGAATTCTCCGCCCTGTACTCCCTCGACAAGAGGACCGGCAAGGTCCAGTGGAAGGTGGCCCTCAAGGAACAGCACCCCGCCGAGCGCTTCGACGGATTCGCCGGAAAGAACGACGGAGCCCTGGGCACCTTCAGCACCCCGCTCGTGATCCGGGCCCAGGGACGCGACGAGATCATCCTGCCCGTGGCCAACAAGGTCCGCGCCTTCTCCCCGGCCGACGGCCGCGAACTCTGGACGAGCGACGGCATCAACCCGCTGGTCTACAGCTCGCCCACCTATGGCGAAGGGACCCTGCTCTCGATGGGCGGGTTCTTCGGCGGGGTGGTGGCCATCACCCCCGGCGGCGAAGGCGACCGCACCGGCCAACGCCTCTTCCATGAGCAGCGCATGAAGAAGCACACCATCGGCTCGCCCCTCATCCATCAGGGGCATGCCTATGTGAGTGTCACCGACGGATTCCTGCAGTGCTACCGAATGTCCGATGGCAAGATGGTCTTCGAGGAACGTCTCCCGTCCTCCGGCGGTGCCAGCGCCACCTGGGCCACGGGCGTCCGGGTCGGCGACCGGATCTACATCGTCAACCAGTCCGGCGACACACTGGTGCTCAAGGCCGCGCCGAAGTACGAACTCCTCGCCTCGAACCCGCTGGGAGAACTCTCCAACGCCACACCGGCCTTCTCCGACGGCGAGATCTTCATCCGCACCCACAACGCGCTCTACTGCATCGCGCAATGAGCGCCGGAACCCCGGGGACCGCAGGCCAACAATCCCGCCTCGGCATCCCCGGGACCGGGTTTCCCGCTTGCACCGGGACTGCGGTCCCGGGCGCAATCGCCCCGCGATGCGACCCTATGCGGCGGTGATATTCGACATGGACGGCGTGATCGTGGACAGCGAACCGCTGCACGAGAAGGCCTTCCAGGTGGTCTTCGAAGAGATGGGCTACGGGCAGACCCACGGCTTCCACTTTCCCGATTATTATGGCCGCTCCGACAAGGCGCTGTGGCTCGACTTCATCGCCCGGCATTCGCCGCCCCAGCCCTTCGACGAACTCATGGCCTGGAAGCAGGGGCGCTTCATGACCTTGCTTGAGGCCGCCCAGCCCATCTTCGAACCCATCCCGGCCCTGGTGTCCGACCTGGCCCGACAAACCCGGGTGGCCCTGGCCTCCGGCTCCAACCACGAGGTGATCGCCGCCGTCCTGCGCATGCAGGGCCTGAGGTCCCACTTCGAAAAAGTGGTCAGCGCCCAGGATGTCGCCAAAGGCAAACCGGCCCCCGACATCTTCCTGCACACCGCCGACCTGTTGGGCGTCAACCCCGCCGACTGCGTCGTCATCGAGGATTCCGCCGCCGGCGTCGCCGCCGCCCGTGCGGCCGGCATGCGCGTCATCGGCATCACCAACACCCTCCCCGCCGAAAAACTGCAGGACGCCACCGCCGTGGTGACCGACTACGCCGCCATCCGCCGACTGCTCCTGCCCTGAACTCGGACAGCGTCGACCGATGACCCGATCCCGCGGAGCCCCCAAACCCGCAGCGGAGCGGGACGGGCCTGGAGCACGCACTGGAAGCGATCACCCTGATCCCCTTCGCGCACAGCGCGAAAGCCCCCATCCTCCCCCGAGCTTCCCTGCGAGCGAAGCGCCTGACCCCGCGGAGCCCCCAAACCCGCAGCGGAGCGGGATCGGCCTGGAGCACGCTCTGGAAGCGATCATCCCATCCCCCCGCGCAAAGCGCGAAAGCCTCATCCTCGTTCAAGCTTCCCTGCGAGCGAAGCGCCTGATCCCGCGGAGCCCCCAAACCCGCAGCGGAGCGGGACGGGCCTGGAGCACGCTCTGGAAGCGATCATCCCATCCCCCCGCGCAAAGCGCGAAAGCCTCATCCTCGTTCGAGCTTCCCTGCGGGCGAAGGCCGGTCCCGCGGAGCCCACCCACCCGCAGCGGAGCGGGATCGGCCTGGAGCACGCTCTGGAAGCGATCACCCCATCCCCCGCGCCTCTGGCGCGAGAGCGTTATCTTCCCCGAGCTTCCCTGCGAGCGAAGGCCGGTCCCGCGGAGCCCGCTCACACCTCGTCCAACGGCTGGCGGGCGTCACCGAAGGTGCCCGGGCGCACATCCATCTTGTCCATCATCGACAGGAACAGGCGGCACATCTGGCGGTCGGGCTTGTCCTTGTAGTCGAGCACGCGCCCACCCCGGATGCGACCACCGCCCCCACCGACCATGACCACCGGCAATTGGGTGGCATCGTGGTTGCCATTCAACATCGACGAGCAGTAGAGCAGCATCGTGTTGTCGAGCAGGGTGCGCTCGCCCTCCTGGATCGCCTGGAGCCTGCGCGCGATGTAGGCCACCTGTTGCACGAAGAACCGATTCACCTTGAGCCAGTCGGCCGAGTCGCTGTGCGAGAGCAAATGGTGGATCATGTAGTCCACCCCCAGGTTCGGGAACCGCAACGAGCTGTGGTCGTTGTTCAGCTTGAGGGTGGTGATCCGCGTGGTGTCGGTCTGGAACCCCAGCACCAGGATGTCGCACATGAGCTTCATGTGCTCGGCGATGTCCTGCGGGATGCCGTCGGCCGGGCGGGCCATGTCGGGCTTCGACAACGTCGGCCGCCACCCCTGCAGCTCCCCCTTCTTGCCGGCATTGTCGATGCGCTGCTCCACGTCGCGGACCGAATCGAGGTACTCGTCGAGCTTGCGGCGGTCGTTGAGGCTGATCTGCCGGCGCAGACTCTGCGCATCGGACAGGACGGCATCGAGCACACTGCGGTCGCCCTTCTCGTTGGAATCCTTGAACAACCGGTCGAAGGCCAACGCCGGATAGATCTCCAGCGGCGTGGGGGTCGTCGGCGACGTCCACGAGATGTGCGAGCTGTAGAGCATCGAGTAGTTCTTGTGGACCGACGGGTTGGACTTCTCGCAGCCCAGCACCAGGCTCGGCACCTTGGTCGTCCGGCCCTGGGCCTGGGCCACGAACTGGTCGAGGCTGGTGCCCGAGCGGATCTCGCCGCCCGAGGCCAACGGCGCCCCGGAAAGCAGGTTGCCCGTCTGCGAACTGTGGATGTTCCCCTTCAGCGCCTCGGCATTGTAGAGCCCGCGGATGAACACCGTCTTCTGGCGGAAGTCGTGCAGCGGGGCCAACACCTGGCCGAGCTCCATCTGCGCCCCCTCGCCGCGGGCCCACCATTCCTTGGAGTGGAACCCGTTGCCTGAGAAGAGCACGGCCATGCGCACGGGTGCCTCGCTGGCCGGACGCCGGCCGGCCGGCGGCGTGTCGCCCCAGACCGTGAGGGACTCCATCCAAGGGAGGGCCATGGTGACGCCGACGCCTCGAAGGAATGCGCGCCGATTCAGCGAATGTTGGGGCATGGGAGCAGGGGGTGGAGGGTGGAGGTCATTCTTCCGACGGGCGGTCCATTCCGCGGATCCGCACAAATTGGGGACTGGTGACGATGGTTTCAATCGCGCTCTGGACGCGGGCATCGCGGGCGGACAGCTTGCGCTGCAGATCGGCCAGGAGCGGCTCGTCCGACAGCAGCACGCCGCGCCCCAGCGAGTAGCCGAGGAGCTTGCGACTGAACTGACGCACGAAGGCCTCCTTGCGCTGGTGGGAGAGGTAGCGCCGCAGACCGGCCGCACCCTCGAGCACGGTGCCGTCGGGGGCCTGGACCCGCACGTCGATCGGCCGGCCGCCGAGATCCCGCTCGCGGAAGCGCCCCACCGCATCGAAGGACTCGAGCGAGAACCCGTAGGCGTCGATCCGGCGATGGCACCCGGAGCACTTGGGGTCGGTGCTGTGCTTCTCGGTCAGTTGGCGCACGGTGAGTTGCTCGAGCGATTCGTCCTCGGGCAGGCGGGGCACATCCTTGGGAGGCTTGGGCAGTTTCTCACCGAGGATCACCTCGCTGATCCAGTTGCCCCTGAGAATCGGGCTGGTCCGCGAGGCCCCCGATTGACGCGCCAGGGTGGACGCCTGGCCGAGGATGCCACCCCGAGCCATCGATCGGAGACCCGTCACCCGCTTCCATTCGTTGGATCGGGCGAAGCTCACCGAGCTCACCCCGTAGAATCGGGCCAGGTCGGCGTTCAGGAAGGAGTGGTCGGCATCCAGGATGTCGAGCACCGGGCCGTTGTTCTGGAACAGGTCGGTGAAGAAGCGGACCGTCTCCTCGCGCATGGCGCCGCGAAGGCCGCGGAACTCGGGGAAATGCCGCTCGCTCTTCTCGTCGAGGCTCTCGAAGTCGTACAGGTGCAGCCAGGCCAGGGCGAACTCCGTGGCCAAGCGCTCCACCTTGGGATCTTTGAGCATCCGTCGGACCTGGGCCCGCAGGACCTCCGGCCGATGCAGTCGGCCACGGGAGGCCGCATCCATCAATGCGGCATCGGGGGTCGATGCCCAGAGGAAGTAGCTCAGGCGCGTGGCCAACTCCACGTCGCTGATGCGGGTCGCCGCCACTCCGGGACCGGGTTGCTCCGCGCGATACAGGAAGGCCGGCGACACCAGCACTCGCGCCAAGACGCCACGGACCGATTCCTCGTGGGTCAGTCCATCGCCCCGCAGGCGGACATACAGGCTCCCCAGGGCGTCGATCTCGGACTCCTGCAGCGGCCGGCGATAGGCACGGGCGGCGAAGCCGAAGAGCGATTTCAGGTGGGCGGGCTCGGTGTCGGCGAGCAGTCGGCGGAACTCGTCGGCCCGGCGACGGATGGGCTCACCCATCGGGGTGAAGGCGCTGGGGTCGGCGTCCTGCGTGGCGAACTGCCACAACTGCTCGAAGGCATCGACCAGCTTGAACGCATCCTGGCTGACATAATGCAACTCGGCCCACAGACGCTCCAACTCGGCGGTCTCGGCCGGATCGAGCATCAATCGGCGCAGGGCGTCGTCCTCGCGATAGAACAAGGTCAGGGTGACCACTTCGTCGACGGGCACGATCTTGGTGTAGCAGAGCGCGGCGGGGAACAGCGCCCGGAAGCGTTCCAGGCCCTGATCCCATCGGCGCCGGGCCGCGCCGTCATCGGCCACCAGCACCGGCAGGTCCGACTGCATGGGCAATTCGCCATCCGACCAGGTGCCCTTGCCGCCCTTCGTGCTGACCGATCCGGCCACCAACCCGAGCGAAGCGGGACGCTGCGGCAGGATCTGCATCTGGACGCTGGCTTCCGGACCGGCCGCGGCATCGAGCCCGGCCGTGGCCACGAGTTCACCCCCGGCCGCCCATTCGGCCGGGATCCGAACCTCGATCACCGACGGCGCCTTCACGCAGAGATCCTGGGGGGCGACGGAGGCTCCGCCGACCGGATGCTTGCCGAACAACGCGGGGTCGGGGCCGGCGGCGCCGGCCGCGGACATGGCCGCCGCGGAGGGAACGCCCTCGGGTCGCTGCAGGAGGTCGCGGAGCACGGCCCCCAGCAACGGCCCCTGCAGGGAGGTCCATTGGCGACGCAGGACGGCGTCGGGGGAATCCTCGACCAATCCCGTCGGTTCGGATGGACCGAACAGCGCCTGGAGTTGGGCGGCCAAGGCACGACGCTCCTCGATCGAACCCGCCGCACGCCAGCGGGCCAGGAGCGAACCCTCGGGGATCAGGGTCTCCAGCGCCCCGCCGCGGGCCTCGGGCTCGCTGAAGAAATGCCACACCGCCGGGTGACCCAGTCGGTCGGCATGCGGATTTCCGGCGAGGATCGAAGGGGACACGTCGCCCGACAGGCTCCAGGCCTGCGCGGGATTCCGGGTGTCGGCCAATTGCAGGTCCACCCGGGTGAGGTCGCAGGAGTGATTGCCATCGCGCGGCCCCACCGACAGGCAGACCACGTCACCCGCACCCACGGGCATCGCGGGGAACGGTCCGAAGCGCACTTCCTTGGCTCCTTGCGACACGCCCGAGGCGAGCGTCTGGCGCGTGGCCCCGCGGCGCAGTTCGAGCGTCCAGGACACGCCATTGCCGCACTCGGTGTGGGAATGCTGCACCAGACCCTCGACCCGCAGCGTGGCACCCAGCGGCGCGCGCCACCCGACGATCACGCGCCGCGAGGGCGACGGGTGGACGGCGACACTGCGGGGGCGCATCAATCCCGGCACGCGCACCTCGCGATCGGAGGCGTTGGCGGTGACGCTCAGGGCATCGGCACCGGTCCAGCCCTGGATGAACGAATAACCCTGGGCGCTTTCCATCGACGAGGTCATGTGCCCCTCGATGCGGGTGCCGCCCGGACGCATCCCCAGCGCCTCGAGCCAGGCGGCGAAGGCCTGCGGATCGAGACCCTTGGAACGGGCCAGCGCCGTCAGCGCCTCGCCGGAGGGCACCTCGGTCAACCCGGCCGCGGCCTCCAGGCAGGCGCCCGCCTGGGCGAAGAGGGGACCGCGTGCCTGATCCATGCGGTGGATCAACGAACGGACCCGGGCGAGCGGAACGTCGGGCCGTCCCGGAACCACCAACCGCGGATTCGACCACAGCGCGAGGTCCGATTCGGCGCCGTCACCGGCGTCGGAGGCGACCAGAAAGGCGCTCACCTGGCCCGAGGCGTCGGCAACCGGGAACTTGAGGCGCACCTCGCGGGCGGCGGCCAGCGGCGAGACCGGCACCTGCCAGGCCGTCGGACCATCGCGCTTGCCGATGTGTCCCACGGTGGTGAACCGCCAGACCGCCCGTTGCCACGACTCCACCACGGAGGCCACGGCGGCTCCCTCGCCCGGCTTGGCCTGCCGCCAACGGGCGCGGACCTGGTCGAGGAGGGGCGACGACGCCTCAGGCTGGTTCAACTCGGCCCACAACCGGCCGAGGTAGCGGGCGTTGAGTCCGCGGGTCCGGGCCAGCGCCTCCACGTCGGCCTCCGACCTGCGGGACTTCCCGGAGGCCGAGCCCCGCCATTCAAGGGTGGCGTCGAAATACTGGGCCAGGGGCAGGACTCCGCCGTCACGCGTGTCGAAACGGATGCCCTGGAGATTCACGGAGGTGCCCCCGCCATTGCGGGTGTAGCGGCTGTAGAATTCGCGGATCGCGGCGAGGCGCTCCTCGGTCCAGTCGCGCTGCGAGGTGCTGGCCGAGAACCCGAGTCCGTCCGGAAGGAACACCGCATGACGCGCCACCTCCTTGGCGGCATCGAGGTACTTGGTGACCAGCGAGGGCGACATCACCAGCGACTGGCCCACGTTCATGAAGCCCTCGCCTGCGGCCGAATCCACGGGAAATTCCCGGGCGGGATCCAGCGTTTCCAAACCGGTCAGGTCGCGGATCGTGTAAGTGTACTCGGCATTGGACAACCGGCGCAGCACCACCGGGCCGGGATCGCCCGCGTTCAGCCGGGCCCACCGGTTCAGCAGGACCCGCACACCGCTCGTCAATTGCTCGCGAGACTTGTCGTCCATCGGGGGCCGGTCCTTCGGCGGCATCTCCCCGAGCGAGACCTGCTCCAGGACCTGCTGCCAAACCTTGGGATCGGTTGGACCCGGGGAGGGCTGCATGAAGCGCTCGAGGTCCAGATCGCCCTTGTGCTTGGCGGTGGAGTGGCAATCCAGGCAATGCGCGTCGAAAAGCGCCCGGGTCTTGGTATCGAGCGCCTCGGCGGCCGTGGTGGAAACCACCGACCCCAGGGCCACCGTCAGCAGGGCTGCGGCCCTCCGACCGACCCTTGCGAGCGTCGCGACCGTGGTCATCGGCCTGACCCGCCAACGCCGACTCTGGGGCGACATCGCGCCCTGAAACATCTGGTTCATCACACTTCGTTTTCTGCCCGGATTCCTGGATTTCTGACGCCTTGTCCGCCCTCACCCTTCAGATGCGGATGAAGAGGCGCTTCTTCCACAACCACCAGCACATCGCCCAGAAGATCGACAGCACCGCGACCCCTTCTACCGCCGGCGCAACCACGCCGAAATGGTCGACCCAGAAGGTCTTGCCGAGGTGCGTGCGCAGGTTGTCGCGGAAGAACCCATCCCACAGGTGGCTGGTCACGTACATGAAGATGGAATTCATGCCCACCACCTGGAGCGGGAAGGTGAGCCACGACTGCTTCAGGCGATCGGCGACCAGATAGAATGCGGTGATCAGCAGGCAGCACCATCCGGCGCTGAAGAGCACCCACGACGGCGTCCAGATGCGTTTGACCACCGGGGCGATGCCGGTCTGGTCGAGGATCCACCCCGCACCCAACCCGGCCAATCCGAACAGACCGATCCGCAGCAACCGCTTGCCGATGCCGACATCCTCGCGCCGCAACCACCCGCCGACGAGCAGGCCGCAGATCATGGTTCCCAGCGTGGGAATGAAGCTGAGCGTGAGATAGCCACCGCCGTTGTAGAGGAAGGGCTTGGCCCGCGGGAACAGGTTCAGGAACCACACGTCGAAGTGGTGGGCCGGATTGGCGTTCTTGTTCCAGTGGGCCGCGAACCCGCTCAGGCCGTGCTGTTTCATCCAGTCGGCCGAGACGCCCACGCTGGCCGGATCGAAGTCCGGGCTCGGCAACGGGGCGGCGGCGAACCAGGCCCAATAACCGAGGAGGATCGCCACCAGGGCCAGGACCTGTGTCCGCACGCTCCGCCAAGCCAGCAACCAGAGGAAGGTGTAGCCAAGACCGATCTGCGTGAGCGTGTCCTCGAAGGTGAAATTCGTCTGCGAGGCGTGCGTCGAGCGCAGCGCGATGCCCAGTGCCGACAACGCCAGGGCCCGCCACAGCGTGTGGAAGAGCATCCGCAGGAACCCCTGATCCGACTGCTGCCGGGAGGCGATGGACCAGGGCAGCGCCATGCCCACCAGGAATGAAAAGGACGGCTGGATCAGGTCATGGAGCGTGCATCCCTGCCACTCCACGTGGTCCTGATGGTGCGCGAAGAGATGCCACACGCTGTCGGCGGGCATCTTGGCCGCCACGGCTCCCAGGCGGACCATCTCGCCGGCCATCAACAGCATCACGAACCCGCGGTAGGCGTCCATCGACGCCAGGCGCTGCGGCATGGCCGGGGATTTCCCGGCACTGGTGGAAGGAGGCATCCACGGGTTGTGACAAGGTTCTCCCACCCGCGCAACCCTGATGGGCGGAACCGGACGGCACCCTCGAGGCCGATCCCGAACCCCGGACCCGGTATACGGGTCACTTCGGAGGGGACGAGATCTTCGAATTCGTGTTCCTCAACCTCAGACAGAGCGTGCGGATCAGGATCTTGAGCCAATCCGGAAGCCCATCGAGGGTCTTCGAGAAGGCGGGCCCCGAGATCTTGATCAGTGTGCTGTCGGCCAGAGCCTGGGCGGAGGCGGAGCGCAGGCTGCCATCCAGGAAGCTCAACTCGCCGATGATCTGGTTCTCGTCCAACGTCTCCAGATCGATCTCGGCCCCGTTTTCCCGACGATAGACGCGCATCTTTCCCTTTCGGATCAGATACATGGCCCCCGGATAATCGCCCTCGTGGAACAGATGGTCGCCTTTCGCGATGCGAACCATTCCGCCCGAACCTCCTGAATCGGAAGGCGCGGGCTCCCTTGGGACCTCGTTCCGGCCCGGAGATTCAGAGGATTCCATCCGCCCAAGATCACCGATCCGACCCCTTCAGTCCACTGCAGGATCCCGGCATTGGCGGATCCCCTCGACCGGGGCACCGTCGCAGCATGGAACCGGTCCTCCCCGAAACCCTGGCCCAGCGTTTGTTCAGCGACGACGACTTCGCGTTCCGCTTCGGCATGCAACGACCCGGTCAGGAGTGGTTCCACTGGGATCGCCCCGATCCGGAGTCCCTCCAGGATCGCCGCCGCTGGTTGTCCGAAGAACCCGGTCGACATCTGGCGTGGACTCCCGAGGCCCTTCCCGTCCTGGAAGAAACGGAAAACCTGTTTCCCGGACGCACCGATGGACCCGGCATCGTGGGCGAACCGCAGCCAGCGGATCGCCTCAGGAGCCTGTCCCTGCGCTGGGAGCCGGACCTGCTGCTCCTGCGACAAGACGCATCGGGGGAGTTCCGTCTGGTGGCCGGGGTCGTCTGTTTCCCATCGGCCTGGGATCTTCGCGAGAAGATCGGCAAGACCGTCGAAGCCATCCACGCCGGAGTCCCCACCCTGAACGCCACCCTGGGATCCCGGATCCACACCTTCCTCGATCGACTCCCGCCGGGGCAGACCTTCGAACGCGACAACTGGGGACTGGCGGCCCACGGCGAGCGCAACGCCCACCCCGATCGGGCCCTGCCCCGACTGACGGCCGAGGCCACTCTTGAGACCACCTGGCTGCGACTCGAGCATCAGGCCTTCCGCATGCTGCCCCGAAGCCGCGGCCTCCTCTTCGCCATCCACCTCTCCGTGCACCCTTTGGATCGGGTGCTACGAACCCCTGAAGACTCCCGACGCCTGTCCTCCCAACTCCGCTCCATGCCCGACGCCATCGCTGCCTACAAGGGCATCCTGCAGGCCCGCGAGACGCTGATCCGCCAGCTCGAGCAGGAGTGAGATATCCTTCACTCGGGGCGCCAGCAGAACCGGACCGGAGAGATCACTGGAACACCGACATCCTTCCCTCCTCGCACGACCACGCGAACGCCTCGCCTATCCCCACATTCCCTGCGAGTGCAGGATCACTCCCGCGGAACCCACCCTAGCGTTGAAACCCCATCCAGCGACCTGTCAGGAATCGTTGGACGGACCCCTTCTGTGTAAATATGCGGGACCGACCCCATGCCAAAGCGGAGCCCCCCCCAATCGCAGCGGAGCGGGACCGACCCGAAACCCGCTCGGGAAGCGATCACCCCTCTCCCCCTTCGCGCGACAGCGCGAAAGCCCAGCCTCGTTCGAGCTTCCCTGCGGACGACGACCCTGTACCGCGGAGCCCACCCCAACCGCAGCGGAGCGGGACCGACCCGAAGCCCACTCGGGAAGCGATCACCTCTCTCCCCCTCGCGCGACAGCGCGAAAGCCCAGCCTCGCACGAGCTTCCTTGCGGGCGCTGGGTCGGTCCCGCGGAGCCCCCCCAATCGCAGCGGAGCGGGATCGACCCGAAGCCCGCTCGGGAAGCGATCACCCCCTCCCCCTCGCGCGACAGCGCGAAAGCACCGCCTCGTTCGAGCTTCCTTGCGGGCGCTGGGTCGGTCCCGCGGAGCCCACCTGCTTGATTGCAACCACTCCCCGGCTATCGTCGGCGGACATGAGTTTCGTCGAGGCCTTCCGCGCCTTGCCTTTGGAGGGATTGCTGAGTCAAGCCAGGTCGGCCGACGCCGAACGGGTGGACTCCATGCTCCGGCGT
The DNA here is from genome assembly GCA_041177965.1 of Verrucomicrobiota bacterium. Taxonomy (GTDB): domain Bacteria; phylum Verrucomicrobiota; class Verrucomicrobiia; order Limisphaerales; family UBA9464; genus SXXZ01. Next base: position 42,760 of record JBEGWF010000002.1, read on the forward strand.
GGACCGTCGTCCCTGGGTGATTTCGCCACCCTGCTCTCACCGGCGGCCGCCACCCGATTGGAAGAACTGTGCCGGCGCTCCCAGGCCCTCACCCGCCAGCGGTTCGGCAAGACCATCCGCCTGTTCGCACCGCTGTACCTGAGCAACGAGTGCATCAACAACTGCGCCTACTGCGGCTTCTCCCGCGACAACCCCATCCTGCGGGTCACCCTGGCGAAGGCGGAGGTCGAACGCGAAGCCCAAGCCCTCGCGGGTCAAGGGTTCCGCAACATCCTGCTCGTGGCCGGAGAACACCCCAAGTTCGTCTCCAACGGCTACATGGCCGACTGCGTCCGGGCCCTGCACCCGTTCATTCCTTCGCTGTCGCTCGAAGTCGGCCCCATGGAAACGGACGAATATCGACCGCTGGTCCAAGCCGGCGCCGAGGGACTGGTGGTGTATCAGGAGACCTACGACCGCGAGGTCTACGCCCGCATGCACACGCTGGGACCCAAGCGCGATTTCGATTGGCGTCTGGCCACACCGGAACGGGCCTACGAAGCCGGATTCCGACGCCTGGGCATCGGAGCGCTGTATGGTCTTGCCGACTGGCGACAGGAGGCGATCTCGGTGGCCGCCCACGCCGCCTGGCTGCTCAAGCACTGTTGGAAAGCCCAGGTCACCGTCTCGCTGCCACGACTCCGCCCCTGCGCCGGTGAATTCCAACCCCTGACCGGGTTCCAGGATCGCGACCTCGTCCAGGTGATCACCGCGCTGCGGCTCTTCCTGCCCGACGTGGGCCTGGTGCTCTCCACCCGCGAACCGGCCTCCCTGCGCGACGGACTCCTGCCCCTGGGCATCACCCACGCCAGCGCGGGCAGCCACACCGAACCCGGTGGCTACACCGGTGCCGGCAAGGACGCGATCCACCACACCGTGCGCGGCCGCATCGAGGCCCTGGCCCCGGATGCCCCCGAACGCACGGCCGCCGAAGGCCGGGCGACCAATGCCACCGGCCAGTTCGACATCGCCGACGACCGTTCACCGGCCGATGTGGCCCAGGTGATCCGACGCCTCGGGTACGAACCGGTATGGAAGGACTGGGACGCCGCACTGTCGGAGTGAGCCGCTCACCCCGACCGCTCACCGCAGTCGGGCCGCCACCGCCGACGCCACCTGGGCGGGGGTGATCCGGTTCAGGCAGGCCAGCGATTCCGAGTGCGTGCAGATCGGCTTCAAGCACGGTGCACACGCCGGTGGCTGCGGAGCCCGGAGGGCGAACTCCACCTGGCCGTAAGGTCCCGTCCGGGACGGATCGGTCGGACCGAACAGGGCGACCACCGGTTTGCCCAGAGCGGCGGCCACATGCATCGGCCCGGTGTCGTTGGTGACCAGCAGGTCCACGCAGCGCAGCGCCTCGATCATCCCGGGCAACGAGAGGCGGCCGGTCAGGTCCAGGCAGCGTGCCGGATGGGCGTCGGCGACCGCCTGACCCAGGGCACGATCGTCAGCGCCCCCGAAGATGACGATCCGGTGTCCAGAGTGCGACTGCGACAACAGGCCCATCAACTCGGCGAACCGGGCCACCGGCCACCGTTTGTTGTCCCATCGGGCACCCGGTTGGAGGCCGATCCAGCGACCCTGTGACAACTCGGGAAAGTCCCGACCCAACTGATCGGCCGCGGCCGGGCGCCGGGGAATCCACTCCCAACCGGTCCTCAAAGGCACCTGGAGATGGGTCAACAAGTCGCGCTGCCAATCCACGGCATGGGCCTGCGGCGAAGGCCGAGGCACCGATTCCCCATGGAACACCGGGGCCAACTCCCGCCAGTCGCGTACGCCGACAAACCGGGCACCGCCGCACGCGCGACCGAACACGGCCGATCTCGCCAACCCCTGGAGATCCAGGACCCAATCATAGCGCTCGGCCCGGAGCTGCCGCACCAGACGCACCACGGAGGGCCAATGACGCGGCTTGCCCCAGTCTTTGCGGTCGAACGGGATCAGATGGCGCACGTCCGGATCGCCCTCGAGGAGCGGCATCAACCCGCGCAGGATCCACCAATCGACCTGGGCCTCCGGGAACTCCAGCCGCAGGAGTCGCAGCACGGGCAGCGCGTGGATCACGTCTCCCAGGGAACTGGGCTTGAGGATGAGGATCTTCACGGGACCAACCGAACCAATGGGACCAATCGGACCTCCTTCGCGGCGAGCCCTCCCTGAGCATCACCCCTCGGGCCATCCACCGTCACGGGCGGCCCAGGGCCCGATCCGAATCCGCACCTCGCGCGACGCGAACGGGCTCAACGACCGGTCGCCAAACGCTCGGCCAACCGCGGCGGCAACCCGGCGGCCAGGATCTTCTTCTGGGCCGTCGGGATGTCGTAATCCAGACGGCGCAATTCCACGGTCTGGGTGGGGAAATCGTACACCACATAGGCCGCCCGGGGGTCGCCATCCCGCGGCTGACCGACGCTGCCCACGTTGATGAAGTACTTGCGACCCTGCTCGATCTTGAGCTTCGAGTACTGCCCCCCCCGCACCCCGGTGTCACGGATGAAGGCCACCGGCACGTGGGTGTGACCGAAGAAGCACAACTGGGTGTTCTGGTAGGTGAAACTCGCGGCGGCCTCCAGCTTCTCGAACACGTAGCCCCACCGTTGGGGACCGTCGAGCGTGGCATGGACGATGGAGAAATTGGCCACCAACCGGAAATACTTGAGATCCCGCAGCCACTTGCGGTCGTCGGCCGTCAATTGGGCCCGGCTCCAGGACACGGCTTCAGCCGCGGCGTCATTGAACCCTTCGGGATCCTCGTCGAGGCCGATGTATTCGTCATGGTTGCCCTTCACCGTGGGGATGTTCATCCCGCGCACGATGTCCAGGCACTCCTTGGGGTTGGCGCCATATCCGACGACGTCGCCCAGACAGACCACATGGGTGCACTTCTGCTCCTGGATGTCGGCGAGCACCCGCTGGAGACCCTCCAGGTTCCCGTGGATGTCGGCTATGATGGCGTACCTCATTCTCGTTTACCGCACGATCTCGAAACCCCGGAAACCGCCCGTGGCCTCGGCCCATGTCACGTCTTCGTTGCGAATCATCGGACCCAACCCGCACTCACGGATCGCCTTCCGAAACTCCTCCAACTCGGACCGCTCGCCCTCGGCGATCAGTTCAACCCGTCCGTCCAGCAAGTTCCGCACCGTTCCCGACACCTCGAAGCCCGTCGCCTGCCGTTTCGTCTGGTAACGAAAGCCCACGCCCTGGACCCGACCCGAGTACAAGACCTGCATGCGCCAGCGCTTCATGGATACTTCGACCGCCGCGGACCTTTCTTTCCTGGGCTTTTTGGCCCCGGAAAGGCCGGAAACTTAGCCACAGCCCCGTCGGAAGGCGCAATGAGTATTTGCCCCGGGTCGGGCCCGGATCCCGGGTGAACCCGCCGACCGGCCGCCCCGGGTCGCAGATCGCTACCGGATCGGATGCGAACGACGGCTTGATGCCACTGCCCTCCCGGGTAGCCTCGCCCGCGTGAATTCCACGCAACCGTCGCGCTTCCGGGGCCTGTGGTCCCTGGCCTTGGGCCTGTGCTCGTCCATCCTCCTGGCCGACAGCCCCCTCGACCGGCTGACGGCCCTCGCGACCGGCACCCCCGACAACACCCTCCGCCTCGATGTCCTGCGGGGCATGGAGGCCGCGCTCCGCGGGCGCAATGGCGTCACCGCCCCGGCCGGGTGGAACGAACTGGAATCCACCCTCGCCGCATCCCCGGACGCGGAGACCCGTCGGTTGGCCCGCAATCTGGGCACCGTCTTCGGCAGCCCGCGGGCGATGGAGGCCCTGCGGGCCATCGCCTCGGATGCGAAGGCCACCACCACCGACCGGACCGCCGCCCTCGACACCCTGCTCCGGACCCGGGACTCGGCCCTGGTGCCTCTCCTGCAGCGGTTGACCACCGAACCGGGGATCCGTTCCACCGCGCTGCGGGGTCTGGCCGGCTTCGACGACGCCAAGACCCCCGGGGTGCTGCTGGCCGGGTTCGCCCGGTTCAACTCGGCCGAACAGCGCGACGCCCTGAACACCCTGGCCTCCCGGGCAGCCTATGCGCGCCCCCTGGTGGAGGCCGTCCGCGCGGGCAAGGTCCCCAAGGCCGCCCTGACGGCCGACCTCGTCCGCCAACTGCGCTCGCTCAAGGATGCCACTTTGGCCGCCGACCTGACGCAGATCTGGGGAGTCATGAAGGAGACCAGCCCGGACATGAGCGCCGAGGTGGAGCGGGTGAAGAAACTCTACTGGGCCGGCGGATCCCAACCGGGCGACGCCCCCCGGGGCCGGGTGGTCTTCAACCAGGTCTGCGCCCAGTGCCACCACCTGTTCGACACCGGCGGGAATGTCGGCCCCGACATCACCGGCGCCAATCGCGCCGATCTGGACTACCTGCTGCAGAACATCCTCTTCCCGAACTCGGTCATCCCCAACGAATACCTCGCCTCGACCGTCGAGACCAAGGACGAGCGCGTGATCACGGGTATGATCCAGTCCCAGGATGCCAACGGGGTCACCCTGCAGACCGCCAACGATCGAGTCACCCTGCCCCGCTCGGAGATCCGCAAGATCGAGGCCACGGCCATCTCGATGATGCCCGAGGGCCTGATCGCCAACCTCACCGAACAGCAGACCCGAGACCTGCTCTACTACCTCACCCGCCCGGGACAGGTGCCGCTGCCCGTCGGGACGAAGTGACCGAGGCCGTCCGGACGGCCCGGACGGTTCAGAGCCGGTTCCCACCCAGAGGCCCCACCGGCTTCTGGGTGACGCCCGGGCTCTGGAGCACCTTGCTGTAGTCGTCGCAGGCCACCGAATACTGGAAGCCCTGACCGGTGCCCGCCGCCCCGAAGCGCCCCCGCTTGTCGAGGGCGATGAAGTTGATGCTCAGGTCGTAGGCCTTGGGATCGATGGAGGCGATGCGGTGCAACACGGCCAGACAGGCCTCGGCGGGCGACATTCCCTGGCGCATGAACTCCACCACGAGGAAGGAACCGCAGTAGCGCATCACATTCTCGCCGATCCCGGTGGCCCCGGCCCCGCCCACGGTGTTGTCCACGTAGAGGCCGCCACCGATGATGGGCGAGTCGCCCACCCGACCCGGGATCTTGTAGCCCCAGCCCGAGGTCGAACAGGCGCCGAAGATGTCGCCCGAAGGGGTGAGCAGGAGCAGGGCGATGGTGTCGTGGTTGGGTACCTTGGCCTTCTCGGCCTCCTGCGCCTTCTTCCAGTTCTCCCAGGCGGCCTTCTGGCCCGGCGTGACGGCCGGCCCCTGCTCGAACTTCCTCTCCCGGGCGAAACGTTGCGCCCCCTCGCCCACCAGCATCACGTGTCGGGTCTCCTCCATGACCCGGCGCGCGATCGACACCGGGTGGCTGAAGCCCTCGACCGCGGCCACCGATCCGGCGCGATGGCCCGGACCCGACATGATGCAGGCGTCCAACTGGACGATCCCGTGGGCGGCGGGAATGCCTCCCAGACCCACGCTCGGGTTGGACAGGTCGGCCTCCGCCAGCCTCACTCCCTGCTCCACCGCATCCAAGCCGGTCTTGCCGGAACGCAACACCTCCAGAGTGCGGTCGTTGGCGGGCTTGCCGAAGGGCCAGGTAGAGATCACCAGCGGCGGCTTGGCCATGGCCTCCGCCCCGCGGGAACCCCCCTTGCCCGACTTGGACCTGGCCGGCTTGGGGTTGGCGGCGAGGAGGGGGCCGGCCGACATGGCCGCCATCGAGGAACCCAGGAACGTTCGGCGAGGCATCTTCATGGACGCCAAGGCTCCCCAAGAAACGCCCCGATGCAAGCATCCGGGCGGACACGCCCGCCCGGCCGGCCGCACCCGGACCCGGGATCGCTCGCTTGACGCCCGGTATTTCGCGCCTGTTCAGGACCCCTGGGGACCGTTACCGTGGCCTGCAGCACCTATGCCGGCCGAGACGCTCATCATCGTACCGACCTACAACGAGCGGGAGAACCTGCCCGAACTGGTCCGCCGGCTCGGATCGCTGCCCGTCGCGGTCGACCTGCTGGTGGTGGACGACAACTCCCCGGACGGCACGGGCCGGGTCGCCGACGACCTCGCGGCGCAGCACCCCTGGGTGCATGTCCTGCACCGGACGGTGAAGGACGGCTTGGGCCGGGCCTACGTGGCGGGCTTCCAGTGGGCGCTGGCCGGTGACTACCGCTTCATCTTCGAGATGGACGCCGACTTCTCGCACAATCCGGCCGACATCCCCCGCTTCCTGAAGGCGGCCGAGGATCAGAAGGCCGATCTCGTGCTGGGATCCCGCTATTCCGGAGGCATCCGCGTCATCAACTGGCCCCTGCCCCGACTGCTGCTCTCCCTCTGGGGAGGCTTCTACACCCGGGCGATCACCGGAATGCCCTTCAGCGACCCCACCGGCGGTTTCAAATGTTTCCGGCGCGAGACCCTGGCGGCCATCGACGTGGGCTCGGTCACGGCCAACGGCTACAGCTTCCAGATCGAATTGACCCACCGGGTGTGGCGCCGTGGTCTCAAGGTGGCCGAGGTGCCCATCATCTTCACCGACCGGGAACAGGGCGTGTCCAAGATGTCGCGCGACATCGCCGTCGAGGCGGCCTGGATGGTGTGGCGCCTCCTGCTGGAGAACCGCCTCCGCCGCCACCCCGACACCGACAGCCGTTGACCTGTCGCGGGTGATCCGCGGCAATCCTCGCAGCCGCTCTTCGGATCCGGGCCGGCCACCCCCGCCCGGGGCCCGCTTGGCACCGTCGCCATCCTGCGCCAAGGTGACGGGCCTATGCGTTCGCAATCGCTGGACTTCCTCGAAACCCTCGTCAACACCCCCAGCCCCGTCGGGCATGAGACCCGCGGATTGCGCGCGTGGCTCGACTACGCCGGCACGTACGCCGACGAGACCTTCTCCGATGCCTACGGCAACTGCGTGGCCGTGCTCAACAGGGGCGGCGGGCCGCGCCTGATGCTGGCCGCGCACGCCGACGAGATCGCCATGTCGGTGAACTTCATCACGGCCGAGGGATTCATCCACGTGCGCAAGACCGGCGGCATCGACCCGGCCATCACCAAGGCCCAGCGGGTGACGATCCACACCCGGCAGGGCCCGGTGCTGGGCGTGGTCGGCAACGTCGCCCCGCACCTGACCCGCGGCGACGGCGAGGCCAAGGCGCCGAAGATCCACGAGCTGTTCATCGACATCGGCGTGCCGTCGAAGGAGGAGGCGATGAAGCGGGTCCGCATCGGCGATCCCATCACGCTGAACGACCGCTTCGAGAGGCTGCATGGCGATCTGGCCATCGCCCGGGCCTTCGACAACCGCATCGGCACCTTCGCCGTGGCCGAGACCCTCCGTCTGCTCAAGCCGGTCGCCAAGAAACTCCACGTGGAGGTCTGCGCCGTGGCCAACGTCCAGGAGGAGGTCGGCCTGCTCGGTGCCCGCCAGATCGCCTACTCGCTGAACCCGGAGACCGCCCTGGTGGTGGACGTCACGCACGCGACCGATTATCCGACGGTGGACCAGCGCGCCCACGGCGACATCCGCCTGGGGGCGGGGCCCGCGCTGACCCACGGTGGCTGCAACCATCCGGCCGTCGTGCAGCGGCTCGAGGAGGTCGCCGCCAAGAAGAAGATCCCCCTGCAGCACGAGGCCATGAGCGCCACCAGCGGCACCGACACCGACGTGATCTTCTGGACCCGCGGCGGCATCCCCAGCGGGCTCATCAGCCTGCCCAACCGCTACATGCACTCCCCGGTGGAGATGGTGAACCTCAAGGACCTCGAATTCATCCCCGAGCTGATGGCCGGTTTCGCGCTGTCCATCGCCAAGGGAGAGAAGTTCAAGGTGGTGATCTGATCGACCCCACCCCGGCGGTGGTCACTCGACCGAGGCCGCCTCCAACTCCGCGAGCTTGGTGGCCGCGGCCTCCCAGTCGGTGGTGGTCTTGTGAAGGTCGTGACCGACGGCCCGGAGCTGCTGCTGGAGCTCCTGCGACCGACCCGGCTTGGTGTAGGTCTCGGGCTTCTCCATCTCGGCGGTCAACTGCACCTGCTTGGCTTCGAGCGTGGCGATGCGGGCCTCGAGAGTGGCGACGTGCTTCTTCTGGAAGGTCATCGCCTTGCGGGCCTCGGCGGCCTGCTGACGACGTTCCTTGGAGGAGGCGTTGATCACCGGCTTGGACGAGGCCGCGGGCCCCCCGGTGGCCGGTCGGGCATTGGTGAGACCGCTGCCGTTGGAGGGCTGGGTCAGGGCCACGCGCGCCGACGAGGCCTTGGTCTTCTCCAGGTAGTAGTCGTAGTCGCCCGCGTACGGAGTCAGCACGCCACCACTGATGTGCAGGACCCGCGTGGCGATGGCCCGGATGAAGTACACGTCGTGGCTGATGAAGACGAGGGTCCCGATGAACTCGCTCAGGGCGGCCACCAGCGCGTCGATGCTGGCGATGTCGAGGTGGGTCGTGGGCTCGTCCATCAGCAGCAGGTTGGGGGGATCGAGCAGCAGCTTCACCAGGGCCAACCGGGTCTTCTCGCCACCGCTCAGCACGGCGACCTTCTTGAAGACGTCGTCGTCCCGGAACAGGAAGCACCCGAGCAGCGACCGGATGTACAGTTCGGTCACCCGGGCCGGCGTGTCGGAGGCCTCCTCCAGGACCGTGCGCTCGGGCTGGAGCATCTCGGTGCGGTACTGGGAGAAGTACCCCACCTTGACCCGGAGCCCGAGATCGCGCTCGCCGGACTGCGGCGTCAGGTTGCCGGCCAGGAGCTTGAGCAGCGTGGACTTGCCCGCGCCATTGGGTCCGACGAGCACCGTGCGGTCGCCCCGCTGCGCCTCGAACTCCAGCCCGGTGTAGATCACATTCTGCCCGTAGGCGAAGTCGATGCCCTTGAGGGTGATCACCCGCTGACCGCTCTTCTCCGGCTGGGGAAAGGCGAAATCGACGGTCGCGGCCGCCTGCTCCGGCGCGTTGATCTTCTCCATCCGGTCGATCTGCTTGAGCTTGGCCTGGGCCCGCGTCGCCGTCGTGTTCTTGGCCCGGAACCGGTTCACGAAGTCCATCAGCCGACCGATCTCGCGCTGCTGGTTCTTGAAGGCGGCCAACTGCTGCTCCTGCTGCGCCTCGCGCTGGTCCAGAAAGGCGTCGTAATTGCCCGAGTAGCGGTAGAGCCGCTCGTTGCGGATCTCGACGATGCCGGTCACCAGCTGGTTGAGGAATTCCCGATCGTGCGAGATGACGAGGATGGCCCCGGGGTAGTTCTTCAGGTAGCCCTGGAACCAGATCAGCGTCTCGAGGTCGAGGTGATTGGTGGGCTCGTCCAGCATCAGGATGTCCGGTTCCTGGACCAGCAGGCGCGCGAGGTGAGCCCGCATCACCCACCCGCCGGACAGTTCGCGGGCCGGGCGTTCGAAGTCGGTGTCGCGGAAGGCCAGGCCCTTGAGCAGGCGCTTCGCCTTGGCGATGGCCGGACCGTCGGCATAGAAGTGGTAGTCGTCCTCGGGCTCGGAGCCTGGCGCGTGCTGGCTGGTGGCGATCTCGAGGACGGTCTGTTCGCCCACCGGTGCGCTCTCCTGGGGCAGGAACCCCACCGTGGTGCCCCGCTGGAAGGTCACCATCCCATCGTCGGGCTCCTCCTGCTGGAGGATGAGCTTGAAGAGCGTGGACTTGCCCGCGCCATTCGGACCCACCAGGCCCAGCCGGTCTTGACGGTTGAACTGCAGGGACAGGTCCGAGAAGAGGGTCTTCCCACCGTAGCCCTTCGAGACATTCGAAACGGTCAGCATCGCTGCCCGCCACGGTAGGGATTCCGCCGCCGGGGCGGGAATGCTATTTTGTCGCCGACGGATTTCCCCGCCGCGTGTTGACAAGGCCGTCGGGGTCCTCCATAAGGTTCGCGGTTTTGGCGCCTCGGTAGCTCAATGGTAGAGCAGTTGACTCTTAATCAATTGGTTCTAGGTTCAAGTCCTAGCCGGGGCACCACTTCCTCCCTCCCGCCTCCCCAATCCTTGCACTGAGAGCCGCTCCTCCGCAGGAGCCCCATCGTCGATGACACGGTCCCCACTCGGCCTGGTCCGGATCCTCCTCTCGTTCCTGCTGTTTTCCGTGTCCGTGAGGACGTCGGAGATCGTCTTCGAGAACATGACCGGGATCACCACCAACTACTACATGTTCGGACGCCAGTACGGCGACGACATCAATCTGGCCGGGACCGGCCGGATCGTCACCGGGTTCTCCTTCCTCTACTTCGCAAGCGTCCCGACCAACACGACCTCCCCGGGCCTGTGGCGGATCCGCTTCTACCGGAACGACGGCGCCCTTGAGAACCCGGCCGTCGCCACCTCCCAGAAACCGGGCAGCCTGATCTGGGACAGCGGCACCTACCCCGTCCTCTCCGGCTACCAGAAGACCACGCTGGAGGTGCCGAAGGTGACGGTTCCCGATCGGTTCACCTGGACCGTGGAGTTCTACAACCTCCCGCAGGACCCCGGCAACGGGGCCGGTCTGGTCCTCGCGCATCCTCCGACCATCGGCGCGGCGCTTCCGGGCAAGAACTCGACGGTCATCGGCAGCTACACCGACTTCTGGATGCTGGAGGAGGCCGACATCCTCGATTCCTGGACGCTCCAGGTCTTCAGCACCAACCCGAACCAGGGTCCCCAGGGCAATTTCTTCGCACAGGTGGTCACGGTGGCGAACCCGAACCAGGCACCCGTCTGGTCGTCCGCACCGCTCAACCGTCGGGTCTCCGAGGGCTCCTCCCTGTCGTTCCAACTCAGGGCCACGGATGCCGACCTGCCGCCCCAACCCCTCTCCTACCGGTTGGTCAGCGGACCGGCGGGCCTGACCGTCGGCACCAACGGGTTCCTTTCCTGGCGTCCCACCGAGGAGCAGGGTCCGAGCACCAACCGGGTGAGGGTCGAGGTGAGCGACGGCACCGATGGCGCTTCCCAGGAGTTCACCATCGTGGTCCAGGAGCAGAACACGCCACCGACCTTCGCTGCCGTGGGTACCCGACGGGTCACCGAGGGCCAGCGCATCGCCTTCCAACTCCGGGCGACCGACGCGGACCTGCCGGCCCAACGGCTCACGTACCGGTTGACCCGGGGTCCGGCGGGACTGGCCGTCACCGACTCCGGACTTCTCAGCTGGACCCCGACCCCGCAGCAGGGCCCCAGCACCAACCGGGTCCAGGTGGCCGTGACCGACCCGTTCACGACCACGACCCACGACTTCGACATCATCGTCCGCGACACCGCCCCGGCGACGGGCGAATCGTTCCTCGCCCTCTCGCCCGGAAACGGCCGTGCCTGGAACCTCCAGCTCCGGGGAACCGCGGGCGTCTCCTTCGTGATCGAACGGAACACGCGCCTCGGCAACGACGGATGGGCGACGATCCCCGGGGTCGCGGCGATCCAGGCCCGGGGCCTGTCCGAGACCGTTTCCGTGCCCGTGCCCGAACAGACCGAGGCCACGGTTTTCTTCCGCGCCCGGAGACCCTGAAGCGCAGGGCGGGCTGATTCCACCCCACCGCAGCCGAGACCCACCGAACCGTGGCCGAGATGCCCGCCCCCGCCGACCGCCCCCTGCTCCGGGCCCTCATCGTCGAAGACTCCGAGTTCGACGCGCTCATCCTGGTCAACCACCTCCGGCAGGGCGGATGGAGGGTGGAATCCAAGCGGGTGGCCAGCGCCGAGACCTTCGGGCGGGAGCTGCACGAGGGCCGGTGGGACCTCGTGCTGTGCGACCATTCCATGCCGGGGTTCAGCGCGCCCGAGGCGCTGGTGCTCTACAAGCAGTCCGGCCGCGACATGCCCTTCATCATCGTGTCGGGCGGCATCGAGGAGGGCGTGGCCATCGAGGCCATGAAATCGGGGGCGCACGACTTCATGACCAAGGGTTCCCCCGCAAGGCTGGTACCCGCCATCCAGCGGGAATTGCGGGAGGCCGCCGTGCGGGCGGCCCGTCGGCAGGCCGAGACCGCCCTGCGCGAGAGCGAGCTGCGCTACCGTTCGGTCTGGGAGAATTCGACCGACGGCGTGTTGCTGATCGATCTCGAGGGCGTGATCCGATTCGGGAACCCGGCCGTGAAGACCATCTTCGGATGGGAGGCCGGGGAGGTCTGCGGGAAGACCCTCGATTTCCTGCAGACGACCACCACGCCCCCGGGCACCTGGAAGGCGGCCGCCGAGGCCGAGGAACGGCGGGTCGTCGAGGCCAACGCCCGTCGCGCCGATGGATCCGAGGTCGAGGTCGAGATCGGATTCACCCGGATGCGCATGGGTCAGCAGCAATGGCTGGTGGCCTTCATCCGCGACATCACCGAGCGCCGTCGCCACGAGGCGGAAATCCGCAAGACCCGCCAGGAGTTCGCCGCGGCCCGGGAGATCCAGTCCCGCCTCTTCCCCACGTCGGCTCCCCAGGTGCCGGGATTCGACATCGCCGGAGTGTCCCATGCGGCGGAGGCCACCGGGGGCGACTCCTTCGACTACCTGCCCCTGCCCGATGGTTCCTGGGGAATCCTGGTGGCCGATGTGGCCGGTCACGGCATGGGACCGGCCCTGCTGATGGCCGAGACCCGTTTCTGCCTGCGCATGACGGCGCGCTCGGTCTCGAGCCCGTCCGAGATCCTGACGCAGGCCAACCGCCTTCTCGCCGAGGATCTCGGCGGCGACCGCTACGTCACCGTCTCGCTGGCGGCCATCCATCCCGGGAGCCGCATCCTGCGCCATGCCAGCGCCGGACACCCGGCCACCTGGGTCCTCGATGCGGCCGGCGGGATCAAGGCCCGCCTGCGACGCACCGGAAAACCCCTGGGCCGACAAGGGAACGCCCCGTATGGCGAGAATCCGGAGATCGCCCTGGAGCCGGGAGACATCGTCCTGCAACTCACCGACGGGATCGACGAGGCCATGCGGGCCGATGGCAGCCTCTTCACCGTCGAACGGGTCCTGGACCTCATCCGCAGGAACCCCGGCATGGCGTCGCTGGGGCTGGCGGAGCTCATCTGCAGCGAAGCCCGGGCCTTCACCGCGCCCGAGCCCCAGACCGACGATTTCACGGTGGTGCTGGCACGGGTCCTCTGAACCCCGACCGTCGACCTCCGACCTTGGACCCCATGGCCATGAAAACCCTCTTCACCGGTCCCTGGATCAAGTGCGACCTGCTGCAGGTATGGCTCGAGAAGCATGGCATCCCCTCGGTGGTGGAGCCCATGGAGCCCCCGACCGGCGGCCCGCTCGAACCCAGCGGCGTCGAAGATCTGGGCCGCGAGATGCGTGTCCTCGTGCCCGAGGCCGACCACCCGAGGGCGCACGACCTGTTCTTCACCGAACGCGAAGGAGAACTCTGATGACGCCTGAATCAATGAACACGAGGCTGGAACAGGCCGAGGCCGCCCTGGCCCACCTGGAGCGCAACTTCGACGAACTCAACTCCGTGGTGATCGCCCAAGGGAAGACGATCGCCCGCTTGCAGCGGCAGTTGGAGACTCTCGGAGAAACCCTCCGCGGCCAGGACCTGGACCGCATCGCGCCCCACAACCAGAAGCCGCCCCATTACGCACCCTGAGCACCCAGCCGTCGCCGACATCATCCGAAGCAGACACTCCTTCCCGAGCACACTCCCAGGCAGGGACCGATCTCAGAGCGGTCTGCACTCTCCACGGCGCTTTCGGAGAAAGCGCCCTACCGGGCCCAGCCGTCCCCGACATCACCCGAGGCGGCCACTCCTTCCCGGGCACACTCCCAGGTAGGGACCGATCTCCGAGAGGTCCGCACTCTCCAAGGCGCTTTCGGAGAAAGCGCCCTACCGGGCCCAGCCGTCGCCGACGTCACCCGAGGCGGCCACTCCTTTCCGAGCTCACTCCCAGGTAGGGACCGATCTCCGCGAGGTCCGCACTCTCCACGGCGCTTTCGGAGAAAGCGCCCTACCCCTGGATGGTGACCACTGCGTAGTTGCGGCGCCCCTTGCGCAGGAGGAGGTGCTTGCCGAAGAGCAGGTCGGCGGTGGTGACCGCCCGCTGGACCTCGCCGACACGCACGTTGTTGAGCGAGGCACCTCCGCCCTGGATGTCCGTTCGGGCCTGTCCCTTGCTGGCTGAAAGGCCGGCATGCACCAGCAGTTCCGTCAGCGGCATCCCGGACCCGGCCAACCGGGAGGGCTCCAGCGTCTTGGTGGGAACCTCTCCGAGCAGCTCGTTGAAGGTGCCTTCGCCCACCCCGGCCAGGTCGCCACCGAAGAGGATCTCGCTGGCCCGGACCGCCTCCTGGGCCGCCGACTCGCCGTGGACCAGGGTCGTCACCTCGCGGGCCAGCGCCTTGTGCGGCGCCCGGGCCCCCGGATTGGCCGCCAGGTCCTGCTCCAACCCCGCGATCTGCTCGGCGGAGAGGAACGTGAGCACCTTCAGCAGCTTGATCACATCGCGGTCGTCGCTCTGGACGAAGAACTGGTAGAAGCGGTACGGACTGGTCCGCCCCGCATCCAGCCACACCGCCCCCGAGGCGCTCTTGCCGTACTTGGTGCCGTCGGCCTTGGTGAGCAGCGGCAGGGTCAACCCCCAGACCGGCACGCCCAGTTTCTTACGGCACAATTCGGTGCCCGCGGTGATGTTGCCCCACTGGTCGGTGGCGCCGATCTGGAGCTCGCAACCGGTATGACTGCGCAGGTGGTAGAAGTCGTAGGCCTGCAGCAGCATGTAGCTGAACTCGGTGTAGCTGATGCCGTTGTCGCGGTCCTCCATGCGGGCGCGGACCGATTCCTTGGCCACCATGGCGTTGACCGTGAAGTGCTTGCCCACGTCGCGGAGGAACTCGAGGTACGAGATCGGACCGAACCAGTCGAAATTGTCCACCAGGCGGGCCGCGTTGCCCGGGGCGTCGAAGTCGAGGAAGCGGGCGAGCTGCCCCTTGATCGAGGCGATGTTGTGCTTCAGCACGTCCGGGGTCAGCAGGTTGCGCTCCGAGGAACGCCCGCTGGGGTCGCCGATCATCCCGGTCGCCCCGCCGGCCAGGGCGATGGGCACGTGGCCGGCCTGCTGGAATCGCCTCAGGCACAGCAGCGGCACGAGATTGCCCACGTGCAGGGAGTCGGCCGTGGGATCGAAGCCGCAGTACAGGGTCGTCGGCCCCGAGGCGAGCCGGGCGGACAGGGCTTCCAGGTCGGTGCAGTCGGCGTACAGACCCCGCCATCGCAGTTCTTCGAGAATGTTCATCGGCGGGACGATTGAACCACAGAGCAGCACCGGCGGGAACCCGGCATCGTCGGACGGAAGCTCAGCGGCCGTCCCGGACGCAACGGAAGCCGACGTGGGAACTGCCGGTGTCGACCGCGCCCTTGCCCCGGGTGCCGATCAGGAACCGCGCGCAGTACTGGTCGCTGCACAGGAACGATCCGCCCCGATGGACCCGCTTGGGCACACCCGGTTCGTCGGGATCGAGGCTGTCGGAGGGCCCGCGCGGATTCCGGACCACGCCTCCATCGGCGGCCCTCGAACGGTAGGTGTCCGGACGATACCAATCGCTGCACCACTCCCAGACGTTCCCGGCGACATCGTGGAGACCGTACCCGTTGGGAGGATACTGGCGCACGGGAGCGATGCCCCGGAAGCCGTCGAGCGCGGCGTCGGCGTCGGGGAAGCGTCCTTGGAAGGCATTGCACCGCCAGCGACCGGCCGCGTCGAGACGATCGTCGCCCCAGGCATAGGCCTTCCGGTCGAGGCCCCCGCGTGCGGCGAATTCCCACTCGGCCTCGGTGGGCAGCCGCTTGCCCGCCCACCGGGCGTAGGCCTCGGCATCGGCATATGCCACATGCACCACAGGATGGCCTCCGCGGCCCTCGATGGAACTGCCCGGACCCTCCGGGTGCCGCCAATCGGCTCCGGCGACATACCGCCACCATTGCAGCGGATCCTCCAGCATCACCGGGCCGTCCGGACGCACGAAGACCGCCGCACCGGGCACCAGCAGCGTCGGATCGGCCCCGGGGAAGTCCTCGGCCCGGGGCGCATGTTCGGCGACCGTGCGGTAGCCGGTGGCCGCGACGAAGCGCGCGAACTGGTCGTTGGTGACCTCGGTCTCATCCATCCAGAACCCGTCCACCGCCACCCGGTGCACCGGTTCTGCATCGGTGAACCCGTCGCGGAGGCCCGTGCACATCGGTTCGCCGGCCTGGAGTCCCGCACGCAGGAGCCCCGTGGCCGAAGATCCCGGACCGCCCATCCAGAATTCGCCGCCGGGAATCCACACCATGCCGGCCGGAGCCGCATTCGTGGCCGCACCGGGGAGGGCCGGATCCGATACCGGGGCGGAATGCGAACGCTGTCCCGGATTCCCGGCGGATTCCGGTTCGGCTCGCCGACCACACCCGACCCCAACGAGCAGGAGGATCACCAGCACCGGGAGGCCGCGGACAGGGGTTCGATCAGGTCGCCACATGGGTTTCGGAGGTGGAGGAATTCAGGGGCACGATCCGGCGGATCCGGTTCAACGACGCCAACGGTCCACGCCGGCCCAGGCCAGAAGCGCGACGCCGACGGGGGTCCCGGTCAGCGAGGTGGGGATGGCCGCGACCAGGCCGAGCACGAGGGCCTTGCCGAAGGCGACGCTCCAGCGGTCACGACGCAACCACCGCTGCAACCACACCGTGGGCACGAAGACCGAAAGGAAGGCCAGGGGTACGGTCAACCACCAGGTGAGGACCGCCCAGTCGGCGAGATTCCACAGATTGTCGACCGCCACCAGCAGCCCGGCGGACCACGGATGAATCGGCGGAGCCGGGGAACGCGGGGGCTCCGCCGCCAATGCCGCGGACCCTCGGGATGGCGCGATGGCCCGGGGCGCGGTCACAGCAGGGTTCCCTGTCCCGAGGCCTCCCAAGGCAGGCCCAATTCCGAGAGCAGACTGCGGAAGCCCCACCGACGGTACATCGCGCCCAGACGTTCCCGTCGGACGACGTCCGACGGCTCGATCCGCAGGGTGTCCAGGTCGGGACCGCCGGGAAGATCGGTGCGGAGGGAGATCAACCGTCTGTTCCGATGGAGCGATTCGACGGCCGCCTGGAGGTTCGACCGCTGTGATTCCGACTTCACCTCGGTCAATCGCGACAGGAGCGCGTCGATGCTGCCGTACTTCTGCAGCAGCTGGGTGGCGGTCTTGGGTCCCACCCCCTGCACACCGGGGATGTTGTCGACGGCATCGCCGATCAGGCTCAGCCAATCCACGACCTGGTCCGGCCGGACCCCGGTCTTGGCCTCGACCTCGGCGGCGGTCCAGACCCGCTCGGTCTTGTCGTTGGGGTTGAAGAGTCCCACCCGGTCGTCGACCAACTGCATGAAATCCTTGTCGGAACTGGCCACGATGGTCCTCCAACCGCGGGCCCCGGCCCGGCGGGCATACGTGCCGATCCAATCGTCGGCCTCGGTCCCGGGATGGCTCCAGGCAGGCACACCGGCGGCCTCGAGCCAGCCCTCGATCTCGGGGAACTGCCTCTCGAGATCGTCCGGGGTCGGGGCCCGCTGCTGCTTGTAATCGGGATGTTCGGCCATGCGTTCGGCAGCAAGCCCCCGGTCCCACAGCACCAGGCGATGCGTGGGCCGAAGGATCGTCTCCATCTTCTGCAGCATCTTCACGAAGCCGTAGATGGCGTTGGTCGGCGCGCCGTCGGGCGAATTCAGCGAACGGATCGCATAGAACGCCCGGTAGGCGTAGGCGTGGCCGTCCACGAGCAGCAGGGTGGGCGATGGATCCGTCGACGACATGCCTTCAAAAGGTGCGGACACCCCGCGGGACAGACAAGGACGCCTTTTCACCACCCGGAACACCCGACACCCCGGGTCCGTATGACGCCCGTCGGAACCGGTTCCCGTGGTCAAAACGGCCCAAAAACGCTCATTCCCGACGCACGTGACGGACAAAAGTGCGGTTTTTTCGAGGATTTCCACGATTTTCCCGCGTTGACGCTTGCCCACTCCCAGATAACCTGACGGTTCTGCTTCGACGCGGATTCCCGCGTTCTCATCCAAAGACACACTAGCGATTATGGCGAAAGCTCCGAAATACGTTTACACCTGGGGTAACAAGAAGGCCGATGGCGACGGCTCCATGAAGGCCCTGCTGGGCGGCAAGGGCGCCAACCTGGCCGAAATGACCCGCATCGGTCTCCCGGTGCCCCCGGGATTCACCATCACCACCGAGGTGTGCACCTACTTCTACGCCCACAAGAAGACCTACCCGAAGGAACTCCAGTCCCAGATGGAGGCCGGTGTGGCCAACATGGAGAAGATCATGGGCACCAAGTTCGGTGCCACCTCCGGCATGCCGCTGCTCGTGGCCGTCCGCTCGGGCGCCCGGGACTCCATGCCCGGCATGATGGACACCATCCTGAACCTCGGTCTGAACGACCAATCGGTGCTGGCCCTGGAAGCCGCGACCAAGAACGCCCGCTTCGCCTGGGACTGCTACCGCCGCTTCATCCAGATGTACGGCGACGTCGTGCTCGGGGTGCAGAAGCGCGAGGGTGAGGACCACGAACCGTTCGAGACGGTCATCCACGAGTTCAAGCACGAGAAGTACCACGCCGACATCGAGGACTCCAAGCTGACCGCCGAGGACCAGCAGGAGCTCGTCAAGCGCTTCAAGGCCCTGGTCAAGGAGCGCACCGGCAAGGTGTTCCCCAACAATCCGTGGGACCAGCTGCGCGGCGCCGCCGGTGCGGTGTTCGGCTCCTGGATGAACGACCGCGCGATCGTCTACCGCCGCAAGTACAACATCCCCGCCGAGTGGGGAACCGCCGTCAACGTGCAGGCGATGGTGTTCGGCAACACCGGCGAGAGCTCCGGCTCCGGTGTGGCCTTCACCCGCAACCCGGCCAACGGCACCAACGAGTTCTACGGCGAGTTTCTGGTCAACGCCCAGGGCGAGGACGTCGTCGCCGGCGTCCGCACCCCGGAGCCCGTCCTCAAGCTGAAGGACGTGATGCCGAAGTCCTACGCAGAGCTGCTGGCGGTCCGCAAGACGCTGGAGAAGCACTTCAAGGACGTGCAGGACATCGAGTTCACCATCCAGGAAGGCAAGCTGTTCATGCTCCAGACCCGCAACGGCAAGCGCACCGCCGCGGCGGCGCTGAAGTTCGCGGCCGACATGGTCAAGGAGAAGCTCATCGACTGGGAGACCGCCGTGATGCGCAATCCGGCCGACCAGCTCGAGCAGCTCCTGGCCCCCATCTTCGACCTCGCCGAGGTCAAGAAGGCCAAGGTCATCGCCACCGGTCTCCCGGCCGGCCCCGGCGCGGCCACCGGCAAGATCTACTTCAACGCCGACCGCGCGGTGCAGGCCGCCGACAAGGGCGAGAAGGTGCTGCTGGTCCGCGTCGAGACCTCTCCTGAAGATCTCCGCGGCATGATCGCGGCCGAGGGCATCCTGACCGCCCGCGGCGGCGTCTCCTCTCACGCGGCGCTCGTCGCCCGTCAGATGGGCAAGGTCTGCGTCTGCGGTGCGGCCGCCGTGCAGATCGACTACGACAAGAAGACGGCCAGCATCGACGGCCACACCTTCGGCGAGGGCGACTTCCTCTCCATCGACGGCACCTCCGGCCTGGTCTATGCCGGCCAGATCAAGACGGCTCCGTCGGAGATCGTCTCGGGCCTCCTGAACGGCGACAAGACCGCCCAGAAGACCGAGAAGTACAAGAACTACGTCCAGCTCATGGACTGGTGCAAGAAGGCCACCCGCATGTCGGTGCGCACCAACGCCGACACCCCGGAGCAGACCTCCCAGGCCATCGCGTTCGGCGCCGAGGGCATCGGCCTCACCCGCACCGAGCACATGTTCTTCGAGGGCGACCGCATCGATGCGATGCGCGAGATGATCCTCGCCGACTCGCTCCAGGCCCGCGAGGCCGCCCTGGCCAAGCTGCTGCCCTACCAGCGCGAGGACTTCTTCGGCATCTTCAAGGCGCTGAAGGGCTTCCCGGCCACGATCCGCTTCCTCGATCCCCCGCTGCACGAGTTCCTGCCGCACTCCAAGGAGCAGCAGATGGACCTCTCCCGCAAGCTGAAGATCCCGGTCGAGAAGATCATGGCCCGCGTGCACGAACTGCACGAGTTCAACCCCATGCTCGGTTTCCGGGGCTGCCGCCTCGGCATCAAGTATCCGGAGATCACCCGCATGCAGGCCCGCGCCGTCCTCGAGGCCGCCGCCGATGCGACCAAGAAGGGCTTCAAGGCCAAGCCCGAGATCATGATCCCGCTGGTGGGCTTCAAGAAGGAGCTCGATCTGCAGGTCGAGATCGTCCACCAGGTCGCCGAGCAGGTGCAGAAGGAGAAGAAGGTGAAGATCGCCTACTCCGTCGGCACCATGATCGAGATCCCGCGCGGCGCGCTGACGGCCGACGAGATCGCCCAGACCGCCGAGTTCTTCAGCTTCGGCACCAACGACCTCACCCAGACCTGCCTCGGCATGTCGCGTGACGACTCCGGGTCCTTCCTCGGCGCCTACACCGAGAACGAGATCGTGAAGAAGAACCCGTTCGCCTCGATCGACCAGACCGGCGTCGGCCAGCTGGTGAAGATCGCGGCCGAGAAGGGCAACGCGACACGCCCGGGCATCAAGCTCGGCATCTGCGGCGAGCACGGCGGCGACCCGGATTCGGTGAAGTTCTGCCACCGCGTGGGTCTGACCTACGTGAGCTGCTCGCCGTACCGCGTGCCGGTGGCCCGCCTCGCGGCGGCCCAGGCGGCCATCGAGGACAAGCGCAAGGCGGCCGCCACCAAGGCCCCCGCCAAGAAGAAGCGCTGATCCCCTCCGCCACGCCGGTCCTGGACCGGAACATGCGGATGGCGCGGAAGGCGAAACCCTACACGCGCAAGACAGGCCGCCCGGAGCGATCCGGGCGGCCTTTTCGTTGGCGCCCCCGCCCCCTCCCTGCTGCCGCCCGGGGAAAACCGCGTTCTCAGGGCTTTTCGGCGGACTTCTCCTCGGAGCCCTCGGGGGGCTTCCCGACCCCGGCGTCGGCGGCCGGTTTTTCCGGCCCCGGATCGGGCGGCAGGCCCTGCTTCTCGCGCCAGTTCCGCTCCAGACGCTGCTTCACCACGACATGGACAGGGTTCGTCACCGCATCGAGATGGGTGCGGGCCGCCGCCCATCGACCCGCCTTGATCTGCCAACGGGCCATGTGCAACCGCACGCCCTCGCGTTCCTCGCCGATGGCGGTCAGCCGGAGGGCGTTGGTCCAGGCTCCCAGGCCCGATTCGATCACCGCCAGTTCGGCCGCCTTCCGTGCGAGCTCGTTGGTGGCCGGGGCCGGCTTCACGCCGTACCAGGTCTGGGCGACATCCGAGGCCAGCTTGAAATCGAGCGGACGCAGCGCGGTGGCCTTGGCGTAGAATTCGAAGGCCTTCTTGAAGACTCCCTGTTCATCGACGCCGTAGTGCTTCTCGGCATCGCGCCGGAAGAGGTAGGTCACCGTGCCCAGGGAATGCCAGTACTGCGCCTCGGTGGGTTTCAATTCGATGGCCTTCTCGAAGTACGGGAAGGCCTTCTCGACGGGTCCCCGGTGGGCGTAATGACCGGCCAGGTTGTTCCATACGGCCGGATTGGAGGGATCCATCGCCCGGGCCTTCTCCCATTGGTCGACCATGGCGAACTCGTCGCCGATGTCGCCGAGGAAGCTGCCGTAGGCGATCACCGCCCGGGCATGCTTCGGATTCTTCTCCATGAATGCGGTGTACCGCTTGCGGACCTCCTCGTGACGGGCGTCGATCCTCGCCTTGAGCTCCGCATCGACCTCGGCACCGTCGGGCAGGGCATCCAACCAACGTTCCACCTGCTCGCCCACCTGGTCGTCGAGCCGCAGGAGAGCCTGGAACTCGGCCTCGACGGGATCGTTGGTCGCGACGACCGGGACCGCGACCCCCACCCGCTCCACCAGGGCCGTGTTCAGCAGGGCCGTCTTGTTGGTGGCCAGCAGCAGGCCCAGTGCCCCGGCGAGGACGTCGCTCATGCCGGCACCTTAGCATCCCGGCCGCACGGACCCAGCGCTTTGTAACCTCGGACCGTCGGAGGGTGTCTGGATGCCTGAACACAGCGTCCGGGAATTCCGGACATGACGGTAAAGAAAAACCTCCCCAGAGGAACACACACCATGAACAAACGCACCCTCGCCCTGCTGGCCGCCCTGATCGGCCTGAGCATCGCACCGTTGTCCGCCGAGGACGCCAAGCCCGCCACCCCGACCGCCGAGAAGGCGGACAAGAAGGGACGCGGATCCCGTGAAGATTGGGACAAGCTCACCGACGCCGAGAAGGCCGAGAAACTGAAGGAGCGCAAGGCCAAGATGGAGGCCCGCATCAAGGACCTGAAGGCCAAGAAGGCCTCCGGAACCCTGACCGACAAGGAGACCCAGCAGTTGGAGCGACTCGAGAAGCAGGCCGCCCGCGGCGACCGACCCCCGGGCGAACGCCCGGCCGGCGGCAAGCGCCCCAAGAAGGACGATTCCGGCGCGAAGTGACGCCCACGGCCCGAGGTGGAACTGCGTCGCAAATCAGCGCCAAATCAGCGCCAAATCAGCGCCAAATCAGCGCCACCCCCCCCGGCACCCCAAGCGTCCCACTGACGTCCGACAGCAGTCCGACAGCACCACGCCGCCCCACGGGGCGGCGTTTTCGATGGAAAGGGGCCGAGGTGTCCCCGCAAGGGGCGGACCGGACCGGGCTCACCAATGGGCCCGGAAGGAGAACCGAGGGGCGCAGGACACCGGAGCCGGCACCACCACCACAGGGCTGGAGATCACCACAGGAGCCGGGGCATACACGACCGGAGCCGGGGCATACACCACGGGCGGAGGCGGCGGGGGAGCCGAATACACGACCACCGGGGCAGGAGCCACGACCGATACCACCCCGGCATGGTGAGGGTGGACCCCCCAGTGGCCATGGCCACCGCGGTGGAGGTGACCGACTCCGGAACCGGCGGAAACCCCGACTCCGACACCCCCTCCCCAGCTTCCGACGCTGACGCCCCATGAGACGTTTCCGGCGTTGAGGGTGGCGGTGACAGACAACGACCCCGCGAGGAGCGCGGCCGCGACAGCTTTGGATTTGTTCATGCGGTGGGTCCCCAGGAGGAGGCCCACAATGCGCTCCGACGGCGTTGCCGCCGGTTTATTCAGCGCCCCGCCCCGGCCGCCAGACGGGCCAACAACCGGTTGTGGATGTCGCCGAACCCTCCGTTGCTGAAGACGCAGACCACGTCGCCCGGCCGGGCCCCGGAACCCACATGGTCCACGATGGACTCGACCGTCGGCAGGTAGGCGGCGGGCTTGCCGGTCAGACGCAGGTCCTGCATGAGCTTCTCCGGGTTGAGACGCTCGCCCAGCGGCAACTGCTCCAGGCGGGCCACCTCGGCCACCACGACGGCATCGGCCCGTTCCAGAGCGTCCACCAACTCCTGCTGGAACACGTTGCGACGGGTCGTGTTGGAACGGGGCTCGAACACCGCCCAGATCCGGCGCCCCGGGAACTTCACCCGCAACGCCCGCACGGTCTCGCGGATGGCGGTGGGATGGTGGCCGAAATCGTCGATCACCGTCACCCCGCCGGCTTCGCCCCGGACCTCCATCCGACGCTTGACGCTCAGGAAGGAGTCGAAGGCCGTCTGGATCACCGAATCACGGATCCCGCAGTGACGGGCCGCGGCGGTGACCGCCAGGGCATTGCGCACATTGAGCTCGCCCACCATCGGGATCCGGAACCGGGTGCCTCCCAATTCGAACTCGGAGCTGTCGTCCTTGAGCACCAGACCGGTGGCCTTCAGTTCATTCTCGGCGCCGAGCCCGAAGCGCTTGACCGGGCAGTGGCGCACGTCGAGCAGCGGGGCCAGATGAGCCTCGTCGCCGTTGGCCAGGAGCAGACCGTTCCGGGGAATCAGGTGGATGAACCGGCGGAAGCTGAGCTGGATGTCGGCCAGGGTCGGGAAGATGTCGGCATGGTCGAACTCCAGGTTGTTCAGAATGGCCACCTCGGGCAGGTAGTGGACGAACTTGGAACGCTTGTCGAAGAAGGCCGTGTCGTATTCGTCGCCCTCGATGACGAACCACTCCGAATCGGTGAACCGGGCCCCCTGCCCCAGGTTGCGGGGGATGCCACCGATGAGGAACGACGGATTGAGGCCCGCGCTTTCGAGCACCCAGGCCAGAAGCGAGGCGGTGGTGGTCTTGCCGTGCGTGCCGGTCACCACCAGGGAACGCCGCCCCCGGATGAAGAACTCCTTGAGCAGTTCGGGCAGCGAGCAGTAGCGCAGCTTGCGTTCCAACACCGCCTCGGCCTCGGGATTGCCGCGGGAGATCGCATTGCCCACCACCACCAGATCGGGCCGATGGGCCAGGTTGACCTCGGCATAGCCGGCCATCACCCGGATGCCCCGCTCGGCGAGGAAGGTGGACATCGGCGGGTAGATCACATCCTGGTCGGAACCGGTGACCTGGTAGCCCAGCTCGTGCATGGCCACCGCGGCGCTGGCCATGGCGGTGCCGCCGATCCCGATGAAGTGGACGCTGCGAAGGGTGCCGAACACGGATCTAGGTTAGGGACTGGCCACGCAAAGCCCAAGTCCCAAACCCTCGGGACCCATCGTCTCCGCCAAGCCACGCGCTCGGCCAATGACGTCACCCCGCGCCGGTAGGCAATAATCACTTTGCCTGATGAAGTTCCGGCAGCATTCTTTGGGGATGTCAGTGAGCCCAGCGCCGCTCCGGACCGAGGACGGCGCCCGGGGGAGTTCCGTCTTCCCCGCCCATCCCGATCTGGACGCCGCGATCACCCGATCCCAGAGCTACCTGCTTTCGGAGCAGAAGCCCGAGGGATACTGGGTGGGCGAGTTGATGGTCGATGTGACGCTGGTCGCCGACATGGTCGCCTTCTACCACTGGTGGGGGAAGGTGGACCCGGTTTGGCAGCGCAAGGCCGTCCATCACATCTTCGAAAAGCAACTCGCCGACGGAGGATGGAACATCTACCCGAACGGTCCGGCCGAGGTGAATGCCACGGTCAAGGCCTACCTGGCGCTGAAGCTGGCCGGCATCCCCACCACCGATCCGCGCATGCTCCGCGCCCGGGAGATGGCCCGCTCCCTGGGAGGCGTGCCGCGGATGAACACCTTCTCCAAGCTCTACCTGGCACTCATCGGCCTGGTGACCTGGAACCACGTGCCCACCATTCCGTGCGAGGTGCTCCTCATCGGTAAATGGTTCCACGTCAATTTCTGGGAGATGAGCAACTGGTCGCGGGCCATGATCATCCCGCTGGCCATCATCAACCACTTCCGGCCTACCCGGAAGCTGGCGGTGGACCTCGACGAACTCTTCCCCAACGGCAAGTGGGAGCTGGATGAGACCCTGCGCCCGCGCTACTTCGACTTCTCGTTGCGGAACATCTTCCTGTGGCTCGACCGGCTCCACAAGTTCGCCGAATGGGTGAGCCGGCACGGCCTTCATCCCTTCCGCGAGCGGGCCCTCAAACGCGCCGAGGCGTGGATGCTGGAGCGCTTCGAGGGCAGCGACGGTCTGGCCGCGATCTTCCCCGCGATGCTCAATGCGCTCATCGCCCTCATCGCCCTGGGCTATCCCGACGACCACCCCCAGGTGGTCCGGGCCCATCACGAGCTCCAGAAGCTCATGCACTTCACGGACGAGTCCGTGCGCATCGAGCCGTGCTTCTCTCCGGTCTGGGACAGCGCCATCGTGGCCATCTGTCTGCGCGAGTCGGGCGTGCCCGCGCACCATCCCCGGATGAAACGGGCGGCCGAGTGGCTGATGGACAAGGAGATCCGTTTCCGCGGCGACTGGATCCACAAGAACCCCGCCGACGTCGAGGCCTCGGGCTGGGTGTTCGAATACGCCAACCAGTGGAACCCGGACGTGGACGACACGGCCATGGTCATCCTCGCCCTGCGGCTCATCCCGACCGACGATCCGAAACGCCGCGACGAGTGCCGCGCACGGGCGATCCGCTGGATGATGACCTTCCAGTGCCGCGATGGCGGATGGGCCGCCTTCGACAAGGACTGCACCAAATCCATCCTCGAGAAGGTACCCTTCGCCGACCACAACGCCATGCTCGATCCCGAGTGCGCCGACATCACCGCGCGCATCCTCGAACTCCTTGGCTACGAGGGCTGGGATCGCGGATGTCCGCAGGTGCAGCGGGCCATCGAGTACCTGAAGGGCCAGCAGGAGTCCGACGGATCGTGGTACGGCCGCTGGGGCGTGAACTACATCTACGGCACCTGGCAGGTGCTGCGAGGCATGAAGGCCATGGGCTGGGACATGACCGAGCCCTGGTTGCAGCGCGGCGCGGCCTGGTTGCGCAGCGTCCAACTGCCCGACGGCGGCTGGGGCGAGCGTTGCAACACCTACGACGATCCCATCTTCAAGGGTGCCGGTCCGGCCACCGCATCGCAGACCGCCTGGGCCGTCATGGGCCTCTGCGCCCTGGGCGACCCCTCGGACCCCGCCATCCATCGGGGCATCGAATGGCTCGTCCGCAACCAGAACACGGACGGGTCGTGGACCGAGGACGAGATCACCGGCACCGGCTTCCCCTGCGTGTTCTACCTCAAGTACGACATGTACCGGAACGCCTGGCCGCTGCTGGCCCTGGCGACCCACCGCAAGCTCTGCCGAGGCCATTCACCCGGACAAACCAACTGATTCCGCGCCCCGAGCCCGCTTCGGTTTCTTGACGCTCCGGCCTCCCGACCGCAATTTTGCCGACGAACGGCCGATTCCGCACCAGCAACCCGTCCATGAGCACCCCGCACAACCTGTTCAATACCCTCCAGTCCTTCGACCTGGGCAATGGCCGAACCGGCCAGTTCTACAGCCTGCCCGCCCTCGAAAAGGCCGGCGTCGGCCCGATTTCCAAGCTCCCGGTCTCGGTGCGACTGGTGCTGGAGAGCGTGCTGCGCAACTGCGACGGCCTGAAGGTGCAGGAGGCCAACGTCCGTGAACTGGCCAACTGGAAGGCCAACGAGTCGCGGACGGCCGAGATCCCCTTCGTGGTGGCCCGCATCGTTCTGCAGGACTTCACCGGCGTACCGCTGCTGGTCGACCTGGCCGCCATGCGCTCGGCCGTGGCCAAGCTGGGCAAGAACCCCAAGATCATCGAGCCCCTGGTGCCGGTCGACCTGGTGGTCGACCACTCCGTGCAGGTGGACTTCGCCGGCTCCGGCGACTCGCTGCAGAAGAACCTGGACCTGGAATTCACGCGCAACCGCGAACGTTACCAGTTCCTGAAATGGGGCATGCAGGCCTTCGACACGTTCAAGGTGGTTCCCCCGGGCATCGGCATCGTGCACCAGGTCAATCTGGAGTACCTGGCCAAGGGCGTCCTGAGCGCCGGCGGCGTGTACTATCCCGACACGCTGGTGGGCACCGATTCGCACACCACCATGATCAACGGCCTGGGCATCGTGGGCTGGGGCGTGGGCGGCATCGAGGCCGAGGCGGGCATGCTCGGCCAACCGGTGTACTTCCTGACCCCCGATGTCGTGGGCGTGCACCTGACCGGCGCCATCCGCGAGGGCGTCACCGCCACCGATGTGGCGCTGACCGTCACCCAGATGCTGCGCAAGGCCAAGGTCGTCGGCAAATTCGTGGAGTTCTTCGGCCCGGGTGCCGCGGCCCTGCCGCTGGTGGACCGCGCCACCATCGCCAACATGGCCCCCGAGTACGGCGCGACCATGGGCTTCTTCCCCATCGACGAGGAGTGCGCGAACTACCTCCGCGCCACCGGCCGCACCGAGGAGCAGGTCGCCCTCTACAAGAACTACTACCAGGCCCAGGGCCTGTGGGGCATGCCGCAGAAGGGTCAGATCGAATACTCGCAGGTGGTCGAGCTCGACCTCTCCACCGTGGTGCCGAGCGTGGCCGGCCCGAAGCGCCCGCAGGACCGCATCGAGCTGCAGAACCTCAAGTCGAGCTTCGTGGGCTCGTTCAGCAAGCCCGTCACCGAGAACGGCTTCGGCAAGAAGGCCGAGGACTTCGCCTCGGTGAGCGCCGAGGTCGGCGGCTCGAAGATCGGGCACGGTTCGGTGCTCATCGCCGCCATCACCAGCTGCACCAACACTTCCAACCCCACGGTCATGCTGGCCGCGGGCCTCCTGGCCAAGAAGGCCATCGAGAAGGGGCTCAAGCTCAACCCGTCGGTGAAGTCGTCGCTGGCCCCGGGCAGCCGGGTGGTCACCGATTACCTCAACAAGACCGGGCTGCAGACCTACCTCGACCAGCTGGGCTTCCAGACCGTCGGCTACGGCTGCACCACCTGCATCGGCAACTCCGGCCCGCTCGACGCCAAGATCGAGGAGGCCGTGGTGAAGAACGACCTGGTGGCCGCCTCGGTCCTGTCGGGCAACCGCAACTTCGAGGCCCGCGTCCATCAGAACATCAAGGCCAACTTCCTGATGTCGCCGCCGCTGGTGGTGGCCTTCGCGCTGGCCGGCCGGGTCGACAAGGACCTGACCACCGAGCCCATCGGCCAGGGCACGAACGGACCGGTGTTCCTGAAGGACATCTGGCCCTCCCTCGGCGAGGTGCGCGACACCCTGCAGGCGGCCCTCAAGCCCGAGGTCTTCCGCGCGCTCTACACCGACTTCGCGGCCCAGAACCCGAAGTGGAACGAGATCTCCTCCTCCGTGGGCAACGTGTACGAGTGGGACCGCAACTCCACCTACATCCAGGAGCCGCCGTTCTTCACGCAGTTCGGCATGCAGCCCGGCACCATCGCCGAGATCCGCGGGGCCCGCGCTCTGGGCATCTTCGGGGACTCGGTGACCACCGACCACATCTCCCCCGCCGGCGCCATCA
The DNA here is from genome assembly GCA_041177965.1 of Verrucomicrobiota bacterium. Taxonomy (GTDB): domain Bacteria; phylum Verrucomicrobiota; class Verrucomicrobiia; order Limisphaerales; family UBA9464; genus SXXZ01. The sequence goes on from JBEGWF010000002.1 coordinate 71,629, forward strand.
AGAAGAGCTCCCCGGCCGGCCAGTTCCTGGTGAAGAACGGCGTGGAGTTCGCCGACTTCAACAGCTACGGCAGCCGCCGCGGCAACGACCGCATCATGACCCGCGGCACCTTCGCCAACGTCCGCATCAAGAACCTGATGCTCGGCGGTGAAGAGGGTGGCAACACCTTCGGCCCCGACGGCCAGAAGACCTCGATCTACGACGCGGCCGTCGCCTACCAGACCGCCGGCACTCCGCTCATCGTGATCGCCGGTCAGGAATACGGAACCGGTTCCAGCCGCGACTGGGCCGCCAAGGGCACCAACCTGCTCGGAGTGAAGGTGGTCGTGGCCCAGAGCTTCGAGCGCATCCACCGCTCCAACCTGGTGGGCATGGGCGTGCTGCCGCTGCAGTTCAAGGACGGGGCCAGCGCCCAGAGCCTGAAGCTGGACGGCACCGAGACCTTCGACGTGATCGGCCTGAGCCCCGCCGTGAAACCGCAGCAGGACCTCACGCTCCGCATCACCCGCAAGTGCGGCACGGTGGAGAACATCGCGGTCGCCTGCCGCATCGATACCCCGATCGAGATCGAGTACTACCAGCACGGCGGCATCCTGCCCTACGTCCTGCGCCAGCTCGTGGCCAAGGCCTGAGCCTCCCTCACCGGGACCGCCGGAACCGGACCCGACCACCCGCGACCTCGGTCGAAAGACCCGAAGCCGCGGGTTTTTCGTCTCCCCGCCGGGGCGGACGCCATCCTTGTCGGCCGTGGGCGGCTCGGCCATGGTCGGGCCATGCGTTTCATTGGCGGAGTCATCGAGAAACTCCAGCGGCACCCCAAGCGGATCGTCTTCCCCGAGGGCACGGAGCCCCGGGTGATCCAGGCGGCCCGGCAGTTCTATTCCCTGAGGCTGGGGGCACCGATCCTCCTGGGCGAGCGGCTGGCCATCAAGGAGGCCGCCGCCGCGCTGAACGTCTCGCTCGAGGGCATCCGCCTGATCAACCCCTCGGAAAGCTCCGATCTCGACAGCTTCGTGCGCCGCTTCCTGTTGCTGCGCCGGGGCAAGGGCATCGAGGAGCAGGAGGCCCGCGAGGCGATGATCAAACCCAACTTCTTCGGCGCGATGATGGTGGCCATGAAGCAGGCCGACGGGCTGGTTTCGGGCGCGAACGAGATCTCCGGCGGGGTGCTGCGCCCCCTCTTCCAGATCATCAAGGTCGCCCCGAAGACCACCACCGCCTCGTCCTGCATGGTGATGGAGGTCGAGGACACCCGCTTCGGCGACCGGGGCGTGCTGTTCATGGGTGATTGCGGCGTCATCCCGGACCCGACCGTCGACCAACTGGCCGACATCGCCATCTCCACCGCGCGGCTGGCGCGGCAGATCTCCGGGGTCCGGCCCCGGGTGGCCCTCTTGAGCTATTCCACCAAGGGCAGCGCCTCCCAACCCAGCCTGATGAAGGTGAAGGCCGCGACCGCGCTGGCCCAGCAGAAGGCGCAGGACATGGGCTTCGAGGCCGATTTCGACGGCGAACTGCAGGTCGATGCCGCGATCATCCCCGAGATCGCCGCCCGCAAGCTCCCGGAGAGCAAGGTGGCCGGGAAGGCCAACGTGCTGATCTTCCCCGACCTCAATTCGGGCAACATCGCCAGCAAGCTCATCCAGCACGTGGCCCGCGCCAACGCCTACGGGCAGATCCTGCTGGGCCTGGACCGGCCGGCCGCCGACCTGTCGCGCGGCAGCAGCTCGCACGACATCCTGGGCGTGGCCGCCATCGTGGGCCTGCAGAGCATCGACTACCAGCAGCTCTACCCCGGTGCCGGCGAGAACCTGCCGGGCGATCTCTGACCCCCTCCCCGACTCCGTCTCCCCCAACCCCCTCCGGTCCATGCTCCAGAACCAGCTGACTCCCCGGGTCTTCATCGCGGCCACGCGCCAGAACGACGGCAAGACCACCACCTCGCTGGGACTCCTGGCCGCATTGCAGCGCCGCTATGGACGGGTCGGATACATCAAACCCGTGGGCCAGCGCTTCGTGGAGATCGACGAGCAGAAGATCGACGAGGACGCCGTGATCATGGACCGGGTGTTCCGGCTGAACTGCCCGCTGGTGGACATGTCGCCCATCGCGGTGGAACCCGACTTCACCCGCAAGTACCTGCAGTCGGCGAACCTCGAGGCCCTGGTGAAGCGCATCCACAAGGCCTTCGACCGCGTGGCCTGGGAAAAGGACTTCGTGCTCTGCGAGGGCACGGGACACGCGGGCGTCGGCAGCGTCTTCGACCTCTCCAACGCCAACGTCGCCAAGCTGCTCAACGCCAAGGTGGTGATCGTGACGCGCGGCGGCATCGGCCAGCCCATCGACGAGACCGTCATGAACCACGCCCTCTTCAAGCAGGAGGGGGTCCAGGTCATCGGGGTCATCATCAACAAGGTGCTGCCCGAGAAGCTCGACTACATCACCGAGTTCGCGCAGCGCGGGCTCAAGCGCAAGGGCCTCGAACTGCTGGGCGTCGTGCCCTACCAACCGATCCTCTCACGCCCCACCGTCGGGGCCATCGCCGAGGAATTGGAGGCGGAGCTGCTGGTCGGGAAGCCCCCGCTCACCCAGATCGTCAACCAGGTGGTGATCGGGGCCATGGGCGCCGAACGGGCCAGGGGACTCCTGAAGCCCGGGATCGTGATGATCGTGCCCGCCGACCGGGAGGACATCCTCAACGCCGCGATCGAACAGATGAAGACCTCGCGCCAGGCCATCGCGGGCCTCGTGCTGTCCGACGACATCAAGCCATCGACCTCGATGCTCAAGCAGCTCAAGGAACTCCCCTGCCCGGTGATCATCACCCGGAAGGACAGCTACCACGCGGCATCGGTCGTCCACGACCTGATCGTGAAAACCCGGCCCGACGACAGCCAGAAGATCCAACTCATCCAGGAGATCATCTCCAAGAACGTGAACCTGAACCGGATCCTCAACGCCCTCTGATCGCAGGGGAAAGGCGGGCTTGACGAAAACACCCTGGTCCGTGGTGCGGCAGGCTCGGAGATCCAGCCCGACCTGAAGCACGGTGGGCCCGCTTGAAACAGCGGGGCCGACCGTGCCCGGCGGGACCCGTCAGTACCGGTATCCGATGGCCAACTGGCCATAGACGGCCCCGTCGCCGTTGAACTGGAGACGGACGTCATCGAGCACGAAGCGACGGTCGATCATCCAACCGCTCTCGAGCGACGCGTAGAATCCCTTCGGCCCACCCCAGCGAGCGCCGACGCCCGTGCGGATCTCCCGGTAGGTGATCTGCTGGTCGTCCATGGCGGCCAAGCCGTGGTCGCGACCGTACGACGGATTCAAGTGATAGGCTCCGCCCGCCATCTCGGCACCGATGTGGAACATCCAGTTGGCCGAAGGACGGTATTGGATCTGAGGCCTCGGCAGCAGCAACGACAGCGTCCACTGCTCGGCGAACCGCCAACGGACCCCGGGACCACCCACCACGGGGATGTCCCGGCGCGGATCGACACTGGCCGACAAGAACACCTGGAGGTCGGGATTCACCGTGTAGCCCACGCCGCCGATGAACGGCGCGTTGAAATCGTCGCCGCCGATCTGCTCGAAGTCGGAGTAGAGCCCCGGAGAGACCTCTCCGAACGCCTGCCAACCTTCGCGGAACCGCCACGAGACGGTCAGCGGGATCGCCACCGATTGCAGGTTGGACGGCAGGGGATTGCCCGGATCGCTGCCGAAATCCCATCGGGTGTAGGCCAACCCGGCCCCCCAGTTGAACTCGGCACCCGGGTCGAAGACCCCCTTGTACTCCAGACGGGTACGCGTGGCGTTCAGGCTGCCCAACTCGCGAGTTCCCAGGCGGATGTCCGCCCCGGCCGAATAACCGGTGTTGACCTCGAGGGCTCCGGAATAGGGGGCGGCGACGAACCGGTCCTGGGCCTGGAGTCCTCCGACGGCCAGAAGGGCGGCCGCCATGCACGCATGCGTTCTCATCGGTGGCCCAGTGTCCACCCATCCGCCCGGACCGCAAGCGGCCAATCCGACAGGCGTTCACCGGATGCGCAGAAAGCCCCGGCCTGCCCGCATCACCCGCCACCCCAGCGCAGCACCCGCACCCCCGTGCCTGCCGGCCATTCCGTCGCGGGAGGCACATCCACCAATCCGTTGGCTTGGGCCAGTGGTCCGAGGATGTGCGATGCCTGGACCCCGGCCGAACGCACCCGACCGTCGTCGCCCAGGATCACCCGCATGAAGTGGCGTCGATCTCCCGGGTTCGACAGCGGGGCGGTGAGCGTCCCGAGTGCGATCGGATGCCCCACCCGGGCGTCCCCCTGCAAGCGACGCAAGGCCGGCAGAGCGATCAACACCGCTGTCACGAAGGCCGAGACCGGATTGCCCGGCAAGCCTAGGAGGGGCACCCCCCGGAGCGATCCGAAGAAAAGCGGCTTGCCCGGCTTGATGGCCACCCGGAAGAAATCGAGCCGGCCGCCCAACCGCTCCCAGGCCGGTCGCAGGAAGTCCCGATCCCCCACCGAGGCGCCTCCGGCGGTCACCACCAGATCGCCCATGGAGACCGCCGATTCCAAACCCGCGATCGTCGCCTCCAGCCGGTCGGGCAGGATGGGCAGCGCCACCACTTCCGCGCCCGCGGACCGGAACAGCGATCCCAGAAGCACCGAATTGCTGTCGTGTATTTCGCCCGGCTTCAGCGGACTGCCCGGAGGCCGCAATTCATCCCCGGAACCCATCACCACCACCCGGACCTTCCGGTGCACCCGAACCTCGGCATGACCGGCTGCCGCGACCAACGCCAGCTGGGGAGCCCCCAACCGCTGGCCAGCAGCCAACAACCGGGTTCCTGCCCGGAAATCCTCCCCGCGGAACCGGACATTCTCCCACGGCTTCACCCCGTCCAGGAACCGGATCCGCCCGTCGGGTTCCCGCTCGGCATCCTCCTGCATCGCCACCGCATCGGCCCCCGGCGGCATCGGAGCCCCCGTCAGAATGCGGGCACACTCCCCGGCCCCGAGGGGGCGATCGGCGACCCCGCCCGCAGGCACCTCGAAAGCACAGGGAAGGCAGGCGCCCGCCTTGGCCACCTCGGCCGCCCGAACCGCATATCCGTCCATCGAGGCCGTGTCGAAGCCCGGCAACTCGACCCGAGCCCGAACTTCCTCTGCCAGGCAGCACCCCAGCGCATCCGTTAACGACATCGATACCTCCGGAACAGGATCCAGAGACTTCAAAACCCGCTCCAACGCATCTTCGTAGGTGATCATGAACCGGTCGGAGGGCCCGGATTGGACGCCGTCCGGCCTCAGCCTTCCCGCCCCAACCGCTTCCCGCAAGCTTTGGAGCCTGTCCCCAAGTTTCCTGCGACCCCGGGCCCGGCTCCCTCGATCCACGCAATCCGAGCGGAGCGGGATCGGTCCGAAGCCCGCTCTGGAAGCGATCACCTCCTCCCCCTCGCGCACAGCGCGAAAGCCCCCTCCTCCCCCGAGCTTCCCTGCGGGCGCAGGACTGATCCCGCGGAGCCCTCTTGTGTAAAAGTGCGGAACCCTTTTGAGTGAGTCCGGACCAGAAAACTCCGCGCTTGCCCCATTGCCCACCAACCCCTAACGTGATGGTTCACGATAAACGGAAACGCTTACTGGGAGGTACATGGCTTCCCGACACCGAATCATGTCTGACAAAAACAAAACCATCGCCGAACACCGCATCCACGCCAAAGACACCGGCTCTGCCGATGTCCAGATTGCCCTTCTGACCCAGAAGATCAACTCCCTGACGGAGCATCTTCAGAAGAACAAGAAGGATCACAGCAGCCGTCGCGGCATGTTGCTCATGGTGGGCAAGCGTCGCAGCCTGCTCGATTATCTGAGCCGCACGGATTCGGCCCGTTACCAGGCGCTGACCAAGAAGCTGAAGCTCCGGAAATAGACTTTCTGCGAAGCCAGGCCTTCGAGCCCGGTTTTCGCTGGGGAACGGCCCACAGGTCCGGAAATCTCCGGATCCACGGGGTCTGTTCCAACAGTTCGATTCGCCCATGGCCTCCCTCCGGAGGCCGTGGCGATTCCCTTGCGGGTGATGCGGCCATTCGACGCGCGCCGACACCCGCATCCCAACTCCAAAGACGCGTCAAAGAAGTCATAGAGAAACGCCCGGTCCGCCCGGGAAATTTCACTCGACCCCCACCCGTGCGACCGTTCCGGGGAGCCGTTGGGTTTCGAGTGAAGTTCCTCAGGGCGGTCGGGCAACTGCCAGTATGTCCCATACCGTTCAAATCCCCGTCGGTGGCCAACACATCACCATCGAAACCGGCCGCTTTGCCAAGCAGGCCGACGGCGCCGTGACCGTCCAACTCGGCGAAACCATCATCCTCACCGCGGCCGTCGCGGCCTCCAAGGCCAAGCCGGGTCAGGATTTCTTCCCCCTCACCGTCGACTACCGCGAAAAGGCGGCCGCCGCCGGCCGTTTCCCCGGGGGTTACTTCAAGCGTGAAGGCCGGCCCTCCGAGAAGGAGATCCTCACCTGCCGCCTCACCGACCGCCCCATCCGCCCGCTCTTCCCCAAGGGTTGGTACAACGAGGTCCAGGTCCAATCGCTGTTGCTCTCGGCCGACGGCCAGAACGACGCCGACATCCTGTCCATCCTCGGAGCCTCGGCCGCGTTGACCGTGTCCGACATCCCCTGGGCCGGCCCGCTCGGCGCCGTGCGTGTCGCCCGGGTCGCCGGTGAGTTCGTGGTGAACCCCACCCACGAGCAGCAGGCCCAGTCCGACCTCGACCTGATCTACGTCGGCAACAAGACCGATGTGGTCATGTACGAAGGTGCGGCCAACGAGATCTCCGAGGCCGACTTCATCGCCGCCCTCAAGTTCGCCCAGGCCGCCTGCCAACCCTTGATCGCCGCCCAGGAAGAACTGGCCGCCAAGGCCGGCAAGCCCAAGCGCGCCATCACGGTGACCATCGTCCCCGAGGAGATCCTCACCGCCGCCAAGGCTCTGGCCGGTGATCGCATCATCCCCGCCCTGCTCACCCCGCAGAAACTGGCCCGCGAAGCCGCCGTCAACGCCATCTTCGCCGACGTCGGCCAGAAGCTCGTCGCCCAGTTCGGCGCCGAGAAGGTCACCGAGTTCGTCATCAAGGACGCGCAGTACTACATCCAGAAGGAAGCGGTCCGCAGCCTCGTGCTCGACCACTCCAAGCGCCTCGACGGCCGCGACTTCGACGCCATCCGCGCCCTGTCCAGCGAGGTGGGCTTCCTGCCCCGCGCCCACGGTTCGGCCGTGTTCGCCCGCGGCGAGACCCAGGCCGTCTGCTTGGCCACCCTCGGCACCAGCGACGACATCCAGGAGTTCGACTCCTACACCGGCGGCGAGACCAAGAAGCAGTTCCTGCTGCACTACAACTTCCCGAACTTCTCCGTCGGTGAGACGGGCCGCATCACCGGCCCCGGCCGCCGCGAGATCGGTCACGGAGCCCTCGCCGAGCGCAGCGTGCGCCCGGTGATCCCCCTCAACGAGTACCCCTACGCCGTCCGTATCACGGCGGAGATCATGGAATCCAACGGTTCCACCTCCATGGCGTCGGTCTGCGGTGCGACTCTGGCCCTCATGGATGCCGGCGTGCCCATCACCCGCCCGGTGGCCGGCATCTCCATCGGCATCTGCACCGAATACGGCGCCGATCACCAGATCTCCCGCTACAAGCTGCTCACCGACATCATCGGCTGGGAAGACGCGTTCTGCGACATGGACTGCAAGATCGCGGGCACCGACAAGGGCATCACCGGCTTCCAGCTCGACCTCAAGCTCAAGGGTCTGCCGATGGCGATCATGGAGCAGACCATCGAGAAGGCCCGCGTGGCCCGTGGCCAGATCCTGGCCCACATGCTCACCACGCTGCCGGCCCCGCGCTCCGACATCTCGAAGTACGCGCCGCGCATCGTCACACTGAAGATCAACCCCGAGAAGATCGGCGCGCTGATCGGACCGGGCGGCAAGAACATCAAGCGCCTGGTCGAAGAGTCCGGCTGCGAGATCAACATCGAGGACGACGGCACCGTGAAGGTGTTCTCCGTCTCCCCGGAGGGCATGGAGATCGCCCGCCGCGAGATCGAGGCGCTGAGCGCCGAGATCGAGATCGGCAAGGTCTACAAGGGCCGTGTCGTGACCATCAAGGAATTCGGCGCCTTCGTCGAAGTGTTCCCGGGCCAGGACGGCCTGGTGCACGTCAGCGAGCTGTCCAACAAGCGCGTCGCCCGTGTCGAAGACGTCCTCAAGATGGGTGACGACATCTGGGTGAAGTGCATCGGCGTCGACGAGAAGGGCCGCGTGAAGCTCAGCCGCAAGGCCGCGATGGAAGAGCGTGGAGAGATCCCGCCCTCCACCGGTGCCCCCGAAGAGGGAGCCCCGGCCGCCGCCGAAGGCGAGGCCCGTCCGGAGCGCGCCGAGCGCCCCGAGCGTGGCGGTGATCGTGGTGGAGACCGTGGTCCTCGCGGCGGTGATCGTGGCGGAGATCGCGGCGGCCGTGGCGAGCGCGGTGGAGATCGCGGCGGTCGCGGTGACCGCGGAGATCGCGGTGGTCGTCGCAGCGAAGCCCCGGCCGGTGGCGAGGGCGAAGCCTCGGGCGAGCCCCTCGAGATCGGAAAGATCTATCGCGCCAAAGTCGTGACCATCAAGGACTTCGGAGCGTTCGTGGAGTTCCTCCCCGGCCGCGAGGGTCTGGTGCACGTCAGCGAGCTGGCCAACTTCCGCGTCAAGCAGGTCGAAGACATCGTCCAGCTCGGCGACGAGATCTGGGTGAAGCTGCTCGGCCAGGACGAGAAGGGCCGCGTCCGTCTCAGCCGCAAGGCCGCGATGGAAGAGCGCGAGAAGGCCGCCTCGGGCGACGCCCCTGCGGCCGAGTCGACCGACGGTGGCAGCGCTCCGGCTCAGGAGTGATCGCCTCCTCTGAATCTCGAAGGCGCCCGCGGCAACGCGGGCGCCTTTTTCTTTGCCGGGATCGCCGCGCCACCCTCGGGACCCCGGGCGCGCTCACTTCGACGGAACCCCCTGGAAACCGCTCAAGGCCAGGGAGAGCAACCGTCGACCGGAGACCCGCAGACCGAGCGCATCGCGCCAGAAGAGGGGGCGCCTCCGGGCCCGATCATGGAGGTCGGTGATGGCCAGCTTGACCTGTTCCGGACGGGTGGCGTTGAGGGCGTCCTCCACCACGCCGACATCCTGGGCGAAGGCCTTGGGGTGAAGCCACCGGGCCAATCGATACTGCGGACGTTTCCAGGGCGAGACGCACTCCAGCAACGCCCACGATCCGACCTCGGCGGGCTCACACGCCCGCAGTTGGGCCAATCGCTGGCGCAAGGTCATGGACGACGCTTCGCTCATGCACGGAGTGACAGGGGATGCCAAAGAAGGCCTTCAAGACGCGGATCGGGTCAACCTGTTTCTGGCCCGTGTTTCTGGCCCGTGGACCTCGCCCCCGTGCAGGGCACGCGCGACCCCTTCCGTGTCCGTGTCGATGTTCGGAGCCGACACCACGCCCTACCGGAGCGGGGTCGGTCCGCCACGAACTATTGGAGATACGGAGCGGCCGATTCCGGCCCCGACAGCTTCAGAGGCGCCCCCGGGAAGATCTTCTTCACCCCCTCCACCACCACCTTCTCGCCGGGCTCGACGCCCTGGAGCACCTCGGCCCGGCCGGCCAGGCGCAACCCGAGGCGCACCGGCCGCATCACCGCCTGACCCTGCGGGCCGACCACGAAGACCATGTTGGTGTCGCCGCTGGCGATGATCGAGGGCTCCGGGATGACCAGCGCGGACTCGCGCAACCGCACCGACAAATCCAATTGGGCCAGCATGCCGCCGCGCAGGCGCGCCTCGGGATTGGCCACCCGGGCCTTCACCAGGGCGGTACGGGTCCCGGGATCCAATTGGGGCGAGATGAAGTAGACCTCGCCCGAAAAGCGCTCCTGCGGGAAGGCGTCGACCCGGAACTCGACCTTCTGGCCGGTGCGCACCTGGCCCAGGAAGCGTTCGGGCAGGCTCAGCTCCACCTTCATGACCGACAGGTCCACCAGGGTCGTGAGCAGGGTGTTCCGAGAGATGACCTGGCCCGGACTCACCTGCCGGGCCCCGGTGGTGCCGGCGAACGGGGCCACCACGCGGGCGTCCTTCAGCAACCGGCGCCGCAGCTCGACGGCGCTCTGGTTCACCCGGAAGGTCGCCGCCGCCTGATCGAACTCCTGCTGGGCGATGAGCTTGTCCCGGAACATCTGCTGGGCCCGGTCATGATTCGCGCGGCTCAACTCGAGGGAGGCCTCCGACTCCTGAAGCGAGGCCTGGAACTTCGTCTGGTCGAGGGCCACCAGCAGGGCCCCCGCCTCCACCGATTGCCCCTCCGAGAACCCGATGGTCTGCACCACCCCATCGGCCTCGGACTTGATCTCCACCGACTCGTTGGGCACGACGGTGCCCACCAGCGAGACCACCTCGGCCACCGGCTGACGTCGGGCCTCCACCGCCACCACCTGGAAGGCCATGCCGCCACCGCCCTTGGCCGCGGCCCCCGCCTGGCCCGGTGCTCCGGCGGGCTTGCAACCGCTGGCGAACCCGCCGGCCATGCAGGCGAGGGCTGCTCCGGAGATCAGGGAATGGATGAAGCGCTTCATGCAGGTGCGTCGAGGCTGCCCGTGCCGGGGAATCGCGCGCCAGACCAAAGTCGGGACCAACGTCGAGACCACCACCGGATCGCAGGCGAGGATCGACACTGGCGGATGCCGACTCCGGGGTACCGGTCAAAGCCTTTGACGCTGGGATTGGGGTTACTTAGGTTGCCTGTTCTTTAACTTGAGACACCCATGATCGGTCTGATTTTCCGCAAGATATTCGGGTCCCGCAACGACCGCGAGGTCAAGCGCCTGCGTCCGCTCGTTGCCCGGATCAACCAGATCGAGCAGGAGCTGCAGTCGCAACCGGAGTCGGTGCTCCGCGAGAAGACCGCCGCCTGGAAGGCCCGTCTTTCGACCATCCAGGACACCGAAGAACTCAAGCGCGAACTCGAGGCCATCATGCCCGAGGCCTTCGCGGTGGTGAAGAACGCCTGCCGCCGCCTTTGCGGCACCGACGTCGAGGTCCGCGGGCATCCGCTCCGGTGGGAGATGGTCCCCTTCGACGTCCAGCTCATCGGCGGCATGGGCCTGCACCTGGGCCGGATCGCGGAGATGGCCACGGGCGAAGGCAAGACCCTGGTGGGCACCTTGCCCGTGTACCTCAACGCCCTGTCCGGGCGGGGGGTGCATGTGGTCACGGTCAACGACTACCTGGCCTCGCGCGACTCGGAGTGGATGGGGCACGTCTACAAGTTCCTCGGCCTCACGGTCGGCTGCATTCTGCACGACCAACCGCCGTCGGTCCGCCGGCAGATGTACCAGTGCGACATCACCTACGGCACCAATGCCGAATTCGGCTTCGACTACCTGCGCGACAACGGCATGGCCACCCGCAAGGAGGAACAGGTCCAGCGCGGCCACTACTTCGCCATCGTGGACGAGGTGGACTCCATCCTCATCGACGAGGCCCGCACCCCGCTCATCATCTCGGGCCCCGCGGTCGTCTCGATGGATCAGAAGTTCGTGGAGTTCAAACCGGCCGTGCAGCGGCTCGTCCAGGCCCAGCAGGAGCTGTGCAACCGCTTCCTGCGCGAGGCCGAGGCGCTGCTCCCGCAGCTCCGCCCCGAGGGAGGCACGCCGCCGAAGAACGCGGCCGACCTCGAGCAGCAGATCGGCATGCTCCTCTACCGTGTGAAGCTGGGCCAACCCCGCTCCGAGGGCCTCATGCGCCTCTTCGAAGAGCCCCGCAACCAGCAGTTGGTGCAGCGCTATGAGGCCTTGCTGCTGACCGACCAGTCGAAGAAGGAACTCTACGCCCAGAAGGAGGAACTGTTCTTCGCCATCGAGGAGAAATCCCACGAGGCCGACCTCACCGAGAAGGGCCGCGCCCACCTCAGCCCGAACGATCCCGACGCCTTCGTGCTGCCCGACCTGCCCACGCTCTACCACCAGATCGACACCTCGACCGAGCTCGATGCCAAGGGCCGCATGGAGGCCAAGGGATCGCTGCAAGCCCAGTTCGAGGAGAAGGCGGGCGTCATCCACGCGCTGAGCCAGCTGCTCAAGGCCTACTGTCTGTACGAGCGCGACGTCCAGTACGTGGTGCAGGACAACAAGGTCATCATCGTCGACGAGCACACCGGCCGCCTCATGACCGGACGCCGTTGGAGTGAGGGCCTGCATCAGGCGGTCGAGGCCAAGGAGAACGTCCAGATCGAGCGCGAGACCCAGACGCTGGCCACGATCACCATCCAGAACTACTTCCGCCTCTACACCAAGCTGGCGGGCATGACCGGCACGGCCGAGACCGAGGCCCAGGAGTTCTTCGACATCTACAAACTCGGGGTGCTGACCATCCCCACCAATCGGCCCAACATCCGCAAGGACTCCAACGACACGGTCTACAAGACCCGTCGCGAGAAGTTCAACGCGGTGCTCAAGGAGCTGAAGGAGCTCCACACGCAGGGCCGGCCCATCCTGGTGGGCACGATTTCGGTGGAGGCCAGCGAAATGCTCAGCCGGATGCTCAAGAAGGAGGGCATCGTCCACTCGGTGCTCAACGCCAAGTACCACGAGCAGGAGGCCGAGATCGTGGCCCGCGCCGGCCAGAAGGGCGCCGTGACCATCGCCACCAACATGGCCGGTCGCGGCACCGACATCAAACTGGGCCCCGGCGTCTCCGAACTCGGCGGCCTGCACGTGCTCTGCACCGAGCGCCACGAGTCGCGCCGCATCGACCGCCAGTTGCGCGGCCGCTGTTCCCGCCAGGGCGACCCGGGTTCCTCGCACTTCTTCATCTCGCTCGAAGACGACCTCATGCGCCTCTTCGGTTCCGAGCGCATCACCAAGGTCATGGAGCGCATGGGCCTCGAAGAGGGCCAGGAACTCGAGCACCCGCTGCTCAACCGGTCCATCCAGACCGCCCAGAAGCGCGTCGAGGGCCATTACTTCCAGCAGCGCAAGCGCACGCTCGAGTACGACGACGTGATGAACAAGCAGCGCGAGGTCGTGTACGGCTTCCGCAACGACATCATCCATGCCGACGATGTGCGCGACCGCCTCATGGACATCATGGAAGAGGTGGTGCTGCAGAAGGTCCAGCAGTTCACGCACGCCGAATCCGATCCGGGCGATTGGGACATCCGGGGCCTGGCCGACTGGGTGAACCTGAACTTCCCGCTGGGCATGCCCGAAGAGGAGATCCTCAAGGCCGCTCGCGCCGGCAAGGTGGCCCCGGTGCAGGGCTCGATGTTCGATGGCCTGAGCGAGGCCCAGTTCTCTCTGCTGAACTTCCTCTCCCAGTCGATCCGCGAGGCCTATGAGCTGAAGGTGAGCTTCGAGCGCGCCGACGCCCTGGCCAACATCGAGCGCTACACCATCCTCGATGCCATCGACCGCCTCTGGCAGGAGCATCTCTACGGGATGGATTCGCTGCGCAACTCCATCGGTTTGCGGGCCTACGGCCAGCGGGATCCGCTCATCGAGTACAAGGCCGAGGCCTTCAAGCTCTTCGACGCCCTGATGGTCAACATCAAGTCGGAGATCTGTCACAACATCTTCCGCAGCGCCTCGAGCCTGATGGCCTTCGAGCAGTTCCTCCACAACCTGCCGCAGACGACCATCCACGAGACGGCCGCCCCGTTCCACGATCCCGCCTCGGTGGCGGGAGGTTCCGCCGCGGGCGATGTGGTCAGCGAGGCCAACGAAGCGCTCTCCAAGGCCCAACCCGTGCGCGCCGTCCCCCGCGTCGGCCGCAACGACCTGTGCCCCTGCGGCAGCGGCAAGAAGTACAAGAAGTGCTGCGGGCAGTAGGCCGCATCCATCGGCCCACCGCGCTGCCCCTGTGAATTCGGACACACACCACGGCGGGCAGTGCCGGAGCCTGTGGAAAGGGCCGGCGTCAGTCGCGGCGGGTTTCCTTTCGCTCCTTGGGGTCGCGAGCTGGCGGATCGACGATTGGCACTGGCCTCCCCGGGCCTTTGCCGTGGTTGGAGCCCTCGTCTTCGGGCTCGGAGTCGCCTACCAGTGGGTGACCCGGAACAGGGACACCTTCGAATACCGGGCCGCCGTCGGCATCGCGTTCGTGGCGGGATTCATGCTTCTGTGGGGCAACTTCGTGCAGATGGCCGACGTGAATCCCCTCGCGGCGCTCTATTTCGCCGTACCCGTGGTGGGACTCGTCGGCACCGCGGTGGCGCGCCTACGCCCCCGTGGCATGGCCCAAGCCCTGGGGATCACCGCGCTCGCCCAGATCTCGGTCCTTGCCGTCCTCGCGGTTCTCTTGATGACCCGAAAACCCGAGGTGACCACCTGGACCCCACCGGAATGGCGGGGGTTCTTCGGCAATGCGATGAACGGGCTGATGTTCGCCGCTTCGGCGCTGCTGTTCCGGAAGGCCGGACGCCGGGAAACCCGCCACGGGACGGTGCCGTAAGCGAAAATCAGGAAGATCCGGTCGTGGCGCTTTGCGGCGGCCGACTGGCGTTGGAGAGATGGGCCATTGGAATCGCTCGGACTCATTCCACTGGGTCGGCTCCCAGTGGGCTGGTTGCCTTGCGGGAATATTCGGACACGTTGTCGGTGCCTGGGTTTCGTTTCAGCACCGCGACGATCGCCGTGTCGGATCTGTTCCACAGGAGACACCCCCCATGATTGAAGATGTCCTTTTCTCCAGCGCCGCCCACTTGATGGAGGCTCAGGACCGCGATGACGGCGCATCGGCTTCGCGCACCGCGACCGACGTCCGCACCCAGAACGAGTTCATCCAATGCGACGTGGAGAAACTTTTCATGCTCACCGAGGCGCTGTGGACGATCCTGAAGGAGAAGCACGGCTGCACCGACGCTGAACTCGTCCGCCGGGTCCAGGAGATCGATCTGCGGGACGGCAAGCTCGACGGCAAGGTGGCCAAGGTGAAACCCGACTGCCCGAAGTGCGGCCGCAAACTCATGGGCAAGCGCCCGGTGTGCCTGTACTGCGGAGCCGAAGTCGCCCGGGTCGACCTCCAACCCTTCAGTCGATAAGGCATGCCTTGTCGGGTTACTGGTCCCGGAGGATCACCGAAGAACACCGCATGGGGTACACCTCGGTGGGAAGCGATCTGTTGATCGCGCAACTCAGGTACCACCACCGAGTGACCACCACCCGAACTCCCCGGCCCCGGTCGACTGAAGACGGCGAAGGGTTTTCGGCCAAGGCAATGCGGAGCGATGGGTGCGCTTCTCGGCGTGGCGAGTTTCCGAGGGCGAACTCCGGGTTCGCCTTCGCGGGCCGGGTTGGGCTTCCATCGGGGTGCGGCGCAGTCAGCCGTAGCGAAAATGAGCGAACACTGGGATGTGGTGGTGATCGGCGGTGGGGCCGCGGGGCTCTTCTGCGCCCGGGGCGCGGGCCTGCGCGGTCGACGGGTGGAGGTGCTCGAGCACAATCCAAGACCGGGAAACAAGATCCTGATCTCCGGGGGTGGGCGCTGCAATTTCACAAACCTCGGTGCGACTCCGGCCAACTACGTCACCTCGGGCAGCCCGCACTTCCTGAAGTCGGCGATGGCGAGGTTCACCCCGGCGGATTTCCTGACCCTGGTCGAGCGCCACGGCATCGCCTGGCACGAGAAGAAGCTCGGCCAGTTGTTCTGCGATCAGAGTTCCAAGCAGATCCTGCAGATGCTGGAACAGGAATGCGGCGATGCCGGGGTACGGATCACGGTGAATTGCAAGGTGGAGGGAGTGGAACGGTTTCCGGAGGGCGGTTGGCGGATCCGCACCTCGCTGGGCGAGCGGACCGCCGATTCGCTGGTAATCGCCACGGGCGGGCTGTCGTTCCCGAAGCTGGGGGCGACGCCGTGGGGTTATCACCTCGCCCGGCAATTCGGGGTGCCGCTGGTGGAGCCCCGTCCCGGGCTGGTGCCGTTGACCCTGCCTGCGACGCGCTATTCGGCGTTCACGGCATTGAGCGGGTTGTCGATCGACGTGGAGACGTGGGTGGACCCGGATCGCCCCCGGTTCCGCGAGAATGCGCTCTTCACACATCGGGGGCTGAGCGGTCCGTCGATCCTGCAGATCTCCAGCGTGCTCAAGCCCCGCGAAGCGTTCCGGATCAATCTGCTGCCCGGCGTGGATGCGAAGGCGTTCCTCATGTCGCACCGAACAGGCGGGAAAGATCTGAAATGGGCCCTGCGACAGGTGCTGCCCGAGCGGTTCGTGCAAGCGTGGCTGGGGACCAATGCGGCGCCGCGGCCGTTGGCACAGTTGCCGCAGCGTGAGATCGATGCGCTGGCCGCGCAACTCTCGGGCTGGGAACTCCAACCGGAGGGCGACGAGGGGTATCCGAAGGCGGAAGTGACTGTGGGCGGCGTGGACACCGCGGCGCTGTCGTCCAAGACGATGGAGTGCCGGGAGGTGAAAGGGTTGTTCTTCATCGGCGAGGTGGTGGATGTGACCGGGTGGCTCGGCGGCTACAATTTCCAGTGGGCATGGGCCGGCGGCCACGCCGCCTCTCAGGCCGTCTGAGTGCGGCGGGCCTTTTCGGCAGCTACGGCGTTGGATCGTGGTTCGAGTACCGCAGAGGGTACACAACCCACGATCCGCCTTGTCCCTGCCGAAAATCCCTCGCCGCACTCAGACGGCCGGGGCCGGGGACAAAGGGACACGACCCACGATCCGCCTTGTCCCTTCTGAAAATTCCTCGCCGCACTCAGACGGCCGGGGCCGGGAACTTTGGAATCTTCTCGCCACTCAGAGGGCCCGGGCCGGGGACGTCACCTGGAGCTCCGCCTTCAAATCGGGTTGGAACATCGACCCAGGTTGCGCAACGCGCGAGGCGGCGCGGTTATTGGCTTGAGAAAGCCGGTGCGCAGTCGCTAATCGCAGGAAGGTGCGCCGCGTCCCTACCTTGATCCTCCTCCTCATGGCGTTGACCGTCGGTTGCAGGACCGCCGCCGATGTCACGCCGACCCCGGCCCTGCCCTCGGATCCGGCCATTCCCCGGGTCCTCCGGTGGGCCAATGATGCCGAGGGAGGCGCGCCCTACATCTTCCACCCGCCAGACCACCCGGAGCAGCTCGTGGGATTCGAGGTGGAGCTGGCCGAGGCGCTGTGCCGGCGACTCGGGTGCGAATCCCGCTTCGTCCAATACAACTGGGCCAACCTCATCCCCGGACTGCGTCAGGGTGGCAACTACGACCTCATCATCGCAGCCCTCGAACGCACCCCGGAGAACCTCGCACAGGTGGCCATGAGCCGCCCGTATTTCACCTTCGGACAACAACTGGTGACACGCGCCTCGGACACGACGATCCGGACCCTCGACGATCTGGCGGGCCGACGCATCGGCGTGCTGGCCGCCACCCTGTCGCACCGACTGGCGACGCGACAGGCCGGGGTGGAGGTGCGGGTCTACGACGAGAACGTGAACTACTTCCGGGATCTGGAATTAGGACGGATCGATGGCGTCCTGACCGATTCCCCGATCGCCGCGGTCCAGTTGCGGGATCGACCCTCGCTCCGCCGGGCCGGGCCGCCGTTCGCCCCGTCGCATTACGCCATCGCGGTTCCCCCCGGATCCCGCCTCCTGCTCTCCCGCATCGACGAAGCCCTGGGATCGCTCCTTCAGGACGGCTCGCTGGAACGGATCTACCGCCACTACGACCTGTGGGACGCCCAGCAGGCGGCATTGACCACCTGGAGCCCCGAACCCTCCACAGCCATGCCCCCGGTCAACGCCACGGACGCCGGACGCACCGGACGGCTTCGCACCCTGAGGTATCTGCCAATCCTCCTCGAGGCGGCCGTGACCACGTTCTGGGTGACGCTGGCCTCGATGACCCTGGCCCTGGGCTGCGGACTCACGCTGGCGCTGGCCCGGCTCCACGGACCCCGGGGCGCCCGGTGGTTCGCCATCGGATACGTCGAGGTCTTCCGCGGCACCCCCCTGCTGCTACAGCTGTACTTCATCTACTTCGGCCTGGCCCAGCAGTGGGGCTGGAAGCTGTCGGCCGGCGCCGCCGCCGTGCTGACGCTCGGGCTGAACTACGCGGCCAACGAGGCCGAGAACTTCCGGGCCGGACTCCAGGCGGTTCCCCGGGGCCAGACCGAGGCGGCACTGGCCCTGGGCATGTCCCCGGCCCTGACCCTCCGCAGGATCGTGCTGCCCCAGGCCTTCCGGGTCAGCCTGCCAGGCATCACCAACGACCTCATCGCGCTGTTCAAGGATTCGTCCATCGTCTCCGTCATCGGGCTGGTGGAGCTGACCAAGGAATTCCTGATCCGATCGCTCGATGCGGGCGACTACATCGGCCTGGGAGTCCTGACCGCGGCGATCTACTTCGCCATGGGTCACGCGGCCTCGCGCGCGGCCCGGGCCCTGGAACGGAGGTTGCGGACATGATCGAGATCCTCGGACTCCGGAAGCGCTTCGACACGGTGACGGTGCTCGATGGCGTGGATCATCACCAGGCGTCGGGCGAGGTGGTGGCGCTGATCGGCCCCAGCGGCTGCGGCAAGAGCACGCTGCTGCGCTGCATCAACGGGCTCGAGACGCCCGACGCGGGATGCCTGCGCCTGGGCGACGTGCGCCTCGAGGTCGGGACGCCCCGGGCCGACGACCAGGGATGGCGCCGGCAGGTGCGACGACGGACCGGGATGATCTTCCAACAGTTCCATCTCTTTCCGCACCGGACGGCCCTGGAGAACATCATGGAGGCGCCGATCCACGTGGCCCGACTGCCCCGCGCCGAGGCCCGGGAACAGGCCCTGGGACTGCTGTCGAAGGTGGGCCTGGCCGACCGGGCCGACCACCTGCCCTCCCAACTCTCCGGGGGCCAGCAGCAGCGCGTGGCCATCGCCCGGGCCCTGGCGATGAAGCCGCAGGTGCTCCTTTGTGACGAACCCACCAGCGCCCTCGATCCGGAATCGCGCGGCGAGGTGATGTCGGTGCTCGCGGACCTGGCGAGGGAGGGAATGACCCTGCTGCTGGTCACCCACGAATTGGGCTTCGCCCGGGACATCGCCCACCGGGTCGTGTTCCTCGACCACGGCCGGATCCTGGAATCGGGCCCGACCCGCGAGGTGTTGGAACGCCCCCGACACCCGCGGCTTCGGGAGTTTCTCGGCAACCCGTGAGCCACGGCTGTGGTCGGGGATCCGACGCCGACCGTCAGAGTTTCGGTGCCGAGATCAGCGCCAACCGGCCATTCTGGCAGCCGGCGACCACGCGGGCATCCCCCGGCAACCAGGCCAACGCCGTCACGGCTCCGGCCAGGGCGGTGGCCCGCAAGGGTTGCGAGGATTTGCCGGCGTTCCAGAACAGCACCTTGCCGCCCTGGCAACCGCTCGCCAACAGGTGACCCGCCTTCTGGTAGGAGAGGCAGGAAACCCGGGCCGGATGCCCCTCGAGGATGCGCGGCGTTGAGCCGGCCGGACCCTTGCCCGAACAATCCCAGACCATGGGTTCCTGGCCGCCATCGGTGGCGAGGTACCGACCGGAATGGTGCCAGGCCAGGCTGCGGACCTTGGCGGCGTATCCGGACATGGCCAACTCCTCGCCCTCGCGGAACGGCAGGGGCCAGATCTGGACACTGTTCTCCTGGGTACCCGCCACCACCCAGCGGCCGTCGGGCGAGATGGCCAGCGACACCAGACTGGTCTTCCACGGCAACTCCGCCGTGACCCGCCCGGTCTCGGCATCGTACAGGCTCACCCCGCCGTAGCAGGCCGCACCCAACGTACGCCCGTCGGCCGACCAGGCCAGCGCGGCGACCGTGCTGCGATGCCCGCCAAGGGTGTGGGTCCAACCCTGGGCTCCCGGAGCGCCCACGCAGACCGTCTTGCCGGAGGCGGCGGCCAGGCGGTCACCCACGGGTGCGACGGCCAACTGCTCGACCCAGGCCGAGGGCATGGGAAGGGAATCGATGCGGTTCCCGGAAACGGGGTCCCAGGTCCGCACCTGACCATCCTGCCCGGCGGTGGCGAACGAGGTGCTCGCCGACCCCCAGACCAGGCGGAATCCCCCGCCCTCATGGGCTTGGAAAGCGTGCAGTCGGCGACCCGAGGCCGCCTCGACGACCCAGGCCGATCCCTCGGTCCCCAGGGCCGCGAGGAGGCTGCCATCCGGCGAGCCGGCGAGCGCGGCGATGGGTTCGGAAAGATCCAGGACCCAGTCGGCGGGTCGAAGCGGTGCGTTCATCACGGGGCGGGCGACGGGATCGGATTGCGGATCAGGCCAGGCAGCGTCGGAAACCCGCGTTCAGCGCCTCGCGATCGAGGTTGCGCCCGATGAAGACCAACTGGCTCTTGCGCTCCAGGGCGTCCTTCCACGGACGGTCGGGCTTGCCCTCGAAGAGCATGTGCACCCCCTGGAACACGAATCGGTTGGCCTGCCCCTTGAGGTTGAGGATGCCCTTCATGCGGAAGATGTCCTGCCCCTTCGTCTGGAGCAGTTCGCTGAGCCAGGCATTGAGCTTCTTGGCGTCGAGCTCCCGACGCTCCTCGATGCCGACGCTGGAGACGGTCTCATCGTGGGTGTGGTCGTGGCCGTGGCCGCCGTGCTCATGCACATGGGTCGGCTCGACCCGATGACCGTCCCGCTCGATGCGACCGTTGAACTCGCCCAGGCCATGCTGGGTGAACAAGGCATAATTGCCATGGGCGGGAATGCGGAGGGTGGCCGTGATGCCATCTTCGCCCAGGATGAGCTTGTGCAGGGTCTTGCCCGGCTTGATCACCCCACCCGTGCGGACCGCGGTGCCGATACCGTTGAACACGCCCTCGGCGATCTCCTCGGCATGGTGCAACGCATCGTGCAGGTCGCCCCCGCAATGGCCGTGATCGTGGCCGTGATCGTGGCCGTGATCGTGATCGTGGCCATGCCCATGCTGATGCCCATGCCCGTGATCGTGGGAATGTCCGTGGCCATGGTCATGGTCGTGGGTGTCCAACTGCAGCAACACGACCCCCATCACCGCATCCGGACCGGCGTCGAGCCGGAGCGTGTAGTCACCGGCGTCGAGATGGAGGGTGCCGCTCCACTCGAAGGGCAGCGCCTTCTCCAGGAAATCGCCATCGAGCGAGAGCTTGTGGTTCAGGTCGAAGGCGTGCAGGTGGAGGACCTGATCGACCGACAGGTTGGATTGCTGGGTGTGCAGGATCTTGGCCACCGGGTTGACCGCTCGGACCTGGCGCTCGAGGTGGGCCAACTCGTCCGGCGTCACGAGGTCGGTCTTGTTGAGCACGATGCGGTCGGCGAAGGCGATCTGCTCCTTGGCCTCGGGGGCGTCGTTCAGGTGGAGGGAGATGTGTTTCGAGTCCACCAGGGTCACGATGCCGTCGAGCCGGAACCCCTCCTTGATCTCCTCGTCGCTGAAAAAGGTCTGCGCGACCGGACCGGGATCGGCCAGGCCGGTGGTCTCGACCAACACGTAGTCGAACTTGTTCCGGCGTTTCATCAACTGCCCCAGGATCCGGATGAGGTCGCCCCGGACGGTGCAGCAGAGGCACCCGTTGTTCATCTCGAAGATCTCCTCGTCGGCCTGGATGACCAACTCGTTGTCGATGCCGATCTCGCCGAACTCGTTCTCGATGACCGCGATGCGCTTGCCGTGGTTGGCGGTGAGGATGCGGTTGAGCAGGGTGGTCTTGCCGGCGCCCAGAAAGCCCGTGAGGACCGTCACCGGGATGCGCGTATCGTTGTGGTCGGCCATAAAGAGTGGGACCACCTTGCTGGAAGGTTCTCCCCAAGGCAAATGCGGCGGTGGGCCCTTCGGCGGGAGATCGCGCCCGATCGGCTCCGCGTTCATGGACAAGACAAAGGCCCCGGACGCGTTGCATCCGGGGCCTTGGCGCAGGTCACCAACCTCAGGTCACTTGCCCGGGGGCTTCGGCGGGAGCAGGCCGAGGATGTCCTGCTGCTTGAGGTACCACTCGCGGAGGGTGCGCGAGAGCATGGAGTCCTTGAAGTCCTTGAAGTTGGCGATGTTCAGGGCTCCATCGATGTCGTCCTTCAGGGACTTGTTCAGGTCGCCCTTGGCGTCGGTGGCCCAGCCGCGATAGGTGCCGGTCTTGTCGTTGAGCATCTTGGCCGCGGCCATGCGGACCTCGGGCTCGTAGCGGAAGTCGACGACCTCCACGAGGCTCTTGTCCACCTTGCCCTTGAGCCGCTTGGAATCGTCCTTGGCGGTGAGCACCAGGCGGGCGGTGTCGATGATCCGCTGCTCCACCTTGGCGGTGATGTCGCCGTCTTCGAGGCTGTCCTGCGAGGCGACACCCAGGTCGCGGGGGGCGTTCTCGAGCCGGACGCAGACCTGTTTGACCAGTTCCTTCTCGAACTCGCGGAAGAACTTCTCGCCGCGCTTGAGGATCAACTCCTTCTCGGCCGGGCTGAAGGCGTACTTCTTCTCGTCCAGACCGACGAAGTTGGTGTAGGCCGGGGCCTCGAGCAGTTTGCGCAGGCGGGCCATGAGGTTGGCTTCGCTGACCTTGTCGGCGGTCGGGATTCCCTTGGGGGCGTCCTTGAGTTCGAGCTTGAGGTCCAGAGGCAGAAAACTGAAGAGGGCGCGGTCCACGCCGCCGATCCGCTCGATCTGATCGTTCAGGTCCTTCCAGTGGGCCTTGGCCCGATCCTTCTGGTTGAGCTCTCCGATGAAGTCGAACGGGTTCTCCACCCGGAGCGAGCGGGCCGAGGCACGGAACCAGCCGAGCATGGAGGCGAAGTGGCCGGCCATCTGGACGGCGTAACGGTTGGGCGAGAGGTTCACCTCGGCGATCGGTGTGGCATCGCGCGGGTCGCGGGGAGCCTTGGCCGCGATGAAGGTCTCGATGAGGCTGTTGGGCAGCAGTCGGATGTCGTCGGCCAGCTGCGAGTAGGCGCCGACCACGGGTTCGTTGCCCTCGTCGAAGCGCTGGAGATCGCCGTAGGTGCCCACCAGTTCATCGGAACCGAAGAGCATCTTCTTGTCGCGCGGCTCCTGACCACCGAAGTAACCCCACTGGATGGTGGCCTTGTCGTGCGGCAGGGCCTCCTTGCGGGTGCGGATGAACCAACCGACCTGCACCGCCGATTTGAAGACCGTGTACTCCATGATGGACGACGAGGCGTAGTGGTTGGTGTAGGCGTCGAGGCTCTGCCCGGTGACGTAGGCCTGGAACCACTCGTCGATCTGCTGGCGGCTCATGTTGGCCGCGACGCTGCCGGCGAAGTTGTGGCGCAAGCCCAGCACATGCCCGACCTCGTGGGCCACCACCTCGCGCACGTAGTCCTGCGAGGCCCGCAGCGCGCCGGCATCGGTCAGCGATTCGTTCGACAACAGGTCCTCGAGACCCTGGGCGTACTGGTGGGCGAACTCGACGGACTGCATGTGGCAGAGGCCGTTGGAGGTCATCCACGGGAATCCTTGGGTGGCCTCGCCCCCCGCGGCACCGGCGGTGAGCTTCTTCTTGTCGGCCACGAGGTCGCGCATCGACCGCAGCAGTGCCCGCGCGCGGGCCTTGCCGCTCAGGGCGAACACGCTGGTCATGTAGGCCTGGCCGTGCTCGGACTCGCCGGTGCGAGGATCGACCAGGATGTCGGCGTAGGCGAAGCCCGCGTTGTCCCAGGGCACCCACTGCACGATGTTGTATCGCGGATCCGGGGCGGTCACGCCGGCGGGGGCCTTCTCGGCCCGCACCACGTTGGTCCCGAAGGCGCGGTTCCAGTACAGGATGCCGTCCTTCACCGCCTCGACGTAGTCGGCCGGGGTGTTCGCGCTGTAATGGAAGATCACCGGCTTCGAGAGGTCGAAGCGGGCCATCTGCGGGGACGGCCGTCCGGTCGTCTCCTCCAACCGGGCCTGGGTCTCGAAGAAACGGGAGTACCGGAGGTCGGAGGCGGGCGCCTCCTTGCCCTTGTAGACGCCGGCCTCATAGGGGGTGAAGAAGTACCGGACCTCGAACCGCTGCTCGACGTTGGACATGGCCTCGCGGTCCCGGACCTGGACGCTCTGTCGGATGGCCAACTGGTTGTCGAGCCTCTCCACTTGGAAGACGCGCGCCTGCGGGATCTCGAGCGATTCGTCGCGGGACATGGCGTTGAAGCCCCGCCCCTGACCGTACCAGATCTCGGTGTAGAGGCGGCGCATGCCGCGGTTGAAATCGATCACCACCTTGGCGGCGTCCTGCTCGACGATGGGGAAGGTCGTCAGAAGGCGGCGGGCGGGCAGGTCCTTGGTCACCACGAGACCGTCGGTGGCCTCGTACAGATCGACGCCGTCATGGAAGAGCTCGAACTTCACGATCTTGCCAGAGAGGCCCGTCGACGTGGCGGCCAAGGCCTGGGGGATGCGGGAGGCCGACATGAGGTGCTCCTTGCCGAAGACCGTGCGCGGCAGGACGAGCGTGTTGTTCGTGCCCACGCCGATCTCAAGCACCGGCTTTTTGGGACTCGCCTGGGCGGCCGCGGCCGGGGGAGCGCCGTGGACCGCGGCGAGCAGGAACAACGAAAGGACGGGGGCGAGGAGGAGGCGGAGTTCGGGATGCGGCATATCCGGATGGGGTTGGGCGGGACGGCGTCCCGCGTCCATACGGGGCACCCTGCCATCGATCCGGCAAATGTCTCCAGAACATCCGCTCCTCAACGGAGGGTCGCGAGGGATTCGTCCAGACGCTTGGGCGAGACGGGCACCGCAGTGCCCAATTCCTGGGCGAAGAGCGACACCTTGAATTCCTCGAGCAACCACCGGAACCCATCCACCCGCCGGGCGGCGTCGGGGATCGCGGGCGGAGTGGCCCGCAAACGGGCCAGCGCCGCCTGGTAGGGCGCGACCGCCTTGGCCCGTTCGGTATCCTTGACCGGATTGTTGGCCGCCCGCTCGGCCCGCAGGGTCAGCGCCTTGAGGTACCGGGGCAGGTGCCGCAACGTCTCCAACTCGACGCCGTCCAGGAACGCCGGGGGCATGAGCGCCGCCAACTCCTCGGCCAAAGTGGCAGGACGACCCGGGCTGGATGTCACGGGGGCGGCGGAACCGACCGACGCCTTGCCGGCCGACGGGGCGGCGACCAGCAGCGAGCCCAATTGACTCAGATCGTTGAGGGTCCGGGTCTTGGGAGGCAGGGCCTTGACCGGCGCCGGCAAGCCGATGCGGGCGCGGGCCTGTTGGAGCGCCTGAAGGACGAGGGCCAACTGGTCCATGAACCGTGGAACGAGCCCCGCGATCCGCTCCCGACCCCGGGTGACCGCGGCGTCGAAGGACACGGGGTTTAGCGCCTCGGGCAGGTCGGCGGGAAGCAGGTGACGCAGCAGGTGTCGGAAGGCGCTCTCCCGCAGTTCCGAGAGCGATCCGAGGGGCGCATAGGCGGCCTCGAACCGGGCCAGCGCGCGCAACTCCTTCTCCACCCAACCCAGATCCTTGGAGAGCGCCAGTTCCACCAGGCGCTGGAAGCCCGGCAGGGAGGCCGATTGACGCGCCTCGCGGGTGCGGAAGAGGCGGACATTCACGGCGGCCCCCTCCCGCTCGAGGCCGGGCCACGCCATCACCGGAAACACCGGGTCGTCGACCACCGTGAGACGCTCGGGCAATTCACCGCAACTCCAGGTGGTCATGGCCGGGCGTTCCCAACGCCGCACCGCCTCCTTCCAGGCGGGCGGATCCCCGACCGGTTTCGGCGCCGCCAGGGGCAGACGGGCGCGGACCTCCTGGAGATCGCGGCCGGCCACGAGCGTCCGGCGATCGGACCCCAGCAACTCGAAGCGGAGCTTGAGGTGGGCGGGCACGGCCTCGGCATCCCAGGCGTCCTCGGGCACCGGCACCCCGTAGCGCCGGGTGAGGAAGCGGGCGAGGTCGGCAAAGAACGAGCCCCCCTGGGGTTGGAACTCGGCCACGATCTCCGGAACCTTCGGAGGAAAGGGCATCAGTTCGCGCCGCAACGATTTGGGCAACGCCCGCAGCAATTCCTCGATCTTGGCCTCGCGCAGGCCGGGCACGGCCCATTCCAGCACGGCCGCCGGGGCCCGCTGGGCCAACGGCGCCGGCAATTGCACCGTGACCCCGTCATGGGCTTCGCCCGGCGCGTAGGCATAGACCAGCGGCACCACCTGACCGTCCACCGTGACGCTGTCGGGGAAGACGGTCTCGTCGAGATGCAGATCCTTGCCGCCGGTGATCTCCCGTTCGATCGCACAGAGATATCCGGGCTCGGTATGATCGCGCAGCAGGCGATGCAACTCGTGCAGCGAGGAGACGTTGTCCAGATGCCGGCTGTAGAACTCGAAGAAGGCCTGGTCGAGGTCGACCGAGGTGCGTCGGAGGCGGGTCTGCCAGTTCTCCACCTTTTCGCGCAGCGCCCGATTGGCGGCCATGAACCGGGGTTCGGCCGATGGGGCGGCCGTCTGCAGGGCCCGCTTCACCGCCCGCTCGTCCTCGCCATCGAAGTCGTCGTTCCGCCCGGAGAGGGCCGGCGGCAGCAGATCGTCCTCGACCAGCGCCGAGCGGATGAAGATCGCCGTGGCCTCGCGGGGAGCGAGGTTGCCGTAGGCCACCTTGCGGGCGAAGACCTCCAGGCCCTGGAAGGTGGTCTTCTCTTCGACCAACACCCGGCCCGCACTGGCACTCCAGTGGGGGTTCTGGTGGCTCACCTTGCAGAGGTGCGGGGCCAGACGGACGATCCACTGCGGGTCGATGGCGGCCAGCGTGCGGGCGAAGAGTTGCGAGGTCTCGACGATTTCGCCGCATACCATCCATGCAGGCTGACGAGTCTTCTCCGGCTTGGCCGCGGCGGCACCTGCGGCTCCGGGAAGCGGGCGCCGTTCCTGCCTCGGAGAGCGCTCGGGCCGGTCGTACAGCACCGACCCCGGAAACACCGACACCATCCGGTTGCCGACGCCCTTGTACACGTTGCGCTCCTGACGGACGGCCACATGGCCGAGCAGGCCGGCCAGGATGCAGCGGTGCACCGCCTCTTCCTCGGCCGGGCGTTCATTGAGCTTCACCCCGTCGAGGTCTTCCAAGGCCCCCTGCAATTGCCCATGCAAGTCCTGCCACTCGCGCATGCGAAGGTAGGAGAGGAAGTGCTGGCGGCAGAACTTGCGGCGAGCCCCCTGGGTGCGCAGCGATTCCCACTGGTCATGCACGCCGTTCCAGAGCCCGAGCAGCGACAGGAAGTCGGACTGCGAATGCATGAAACGGCGGTGGGCCTTGTCGGCCGCCTCGCGCTGGTCGAGCGGTCGCTCACGGGGATCCTGGATGCTCAGGCCGGCGGCGATGATGAGAAGCTCCCGGCCCGCATGCTCGGTCTGGGCCTGCAGGAGCATCCGTCCCAACGTCGGATCGATGGGCAGGCGGGCCAGATCACGGCCCAAGGGTGTCAATTCGCGCTGGTCGTCGAGGGCGCCCAATTCCTGCAAGAGCGAATAGCCCCCGCTGATGGCCATCGGCGCGGGTGGATTCAGGAACGGGAAGGTCTCGATGTCGCCCAAGCGCGAGGCCTTCATGCGCAGGATGACCTCGGCCAGGTTGGCCCGCTGGATCTCGGGCTGGGTGAACGGAGACCGCGACTCGAAATCCTCCTCGGAATAGAGCCGGATGCAGACGCCCGCCTCGACACGGCCGGCCCGGCCCTTGCGCTGGTTGGCGCTGCTCTGCGACACCGGCTCGACCGGCAACCGCCGGGTGCGGGTGCGGGCATTGTAGCGGCTCATCCGGACCAGACCGGAGTCGATGACGAAGCGGATGCCCGGGATGGTCAGCGAGGTCTCGGCGATGTTGGTCGCGATGACCACCTTGCGCCGGGACGACGGACTGAAGACCTGCTGCTGATCCCCGGAGCTGAGGCGGCCAAAGAGCGGGACCACCTGCGCCTCGGAGCCCAGTCGTCCCTCGACCAGGTCGGCGCATTCGCGGATGTCCCGTTCGCCGGGCAGGAAGATGAGCACGTCGCCACCGGCGGTCTCGTAGAACAGCCGCTCACACTCACGGGCGGCCGCATCCACGAAATCGGTGTCCGCCGGATCCGACGAAGCCCCTTCTCCGCCGGGCGGCCGATACTCGACCTCGACGGGAAAGGTCCGCCCGGAGACCTCGATGATGGGCGCGTCGTTGAAGGCCTTGGAGAACGCCGCCGTGTCGATGGTGGCCGACGTGATGATGACCTTCAGGTCCGGTCGCTGGGCCAGCAGGTTCTTGAGGTGACCCAGCAGGAAATCGATGTTCAACGAGCGCTCGTGGGCCTCGTCGATGATGATGGCCTCGTATTCGGCCAGGGTCGGATCGCCCTGCACCTCGGCCAGGAGCATGCCGTCGGTCATCAGCTTGATGACCGTGTCGGAACCCGATCGGTCGTCGAAGCGGATCTTGCAGCCCACCTCGCGACCCCAGGAGACATCGAGCTCCTCGGCGATGCGTCTTGAGATGGACAGCGCGGCCACGCGGCGAGGCTGGGTGCAACCGATCATGGCACGCGCTCCGAGCCCGGCCTCCAGGCACATCTTGGGGATCTGGGTCGTCTTGCCCGAGCCGGTCTCGCCGGCGATGACCACCACCGGATGGGCCCGGATCGCAGCCACGATGTCCTCCTTTCGCGCGGAGATGGGCAGGCCCGGAGGGTATTCCGGGCGGGGCATGGTCTGAGCCCTAAGTTCCCGCCGGTCGATCGAGGCGCGCGCCTGCTCCAACAGACGGTCCAGCGGATGGGGTCCGTCGCCCACGGGGCGTCCCTCACGCACCCATCGGGCCGCGCGCGCGCCCAGTCGGACCCAGTCGGCCAGCATGCAGCCCGGCAACAGTCGACGGAGTTCATCAATGCGCGGATCGGTCATGCGGTCGGGACGGAGAGGATGCGACAAGCCCGGCCCGTGGCAACGCCGGGGATGGGTCGGACGACCCGTGCGGAGGTTCATTCGGCACCGGTGCTCCGCCGGCCACGGGCCGATGGCAAGGGATGCGCGTTGTCGGACAAACCCGGTGAAGCCCCGGGCCGATCCCCCACTACGTTGCCCGTCCGGCCAGGGCGGGACCGACAGAAAACGTCGCCCCCGTCACCGGACCTCCGCCCCCCACGAACTCCAACCCGTTGTCCACCATGCTCCCCAAGTACAAGGTCACCTACGACATCGACCAGCACGGCAAGATGCCGGCATCGCACTTCACCACCGACGACCCGGTGACCTGCGAGACCTTTCTGACCGACCTTCTGGACCGGAAACTGCACATCCGTGAGATCGCCCACGAGGGCGTGGCCCTGCCGTCGAACCAGTTCGATGCGATGATCCGATCGGCCGTGCTGCAACTGGCTTCGCGGCATGTGTGCAGCTCGCTGAAGATCTCCACCGACGACGCGCACGTCCGATTCGGGCTGCCGGCCTGAGGACGGGGATCCGTGCGGCGGGGTCGGGATACCGGGAGCGGCGGCGCTTCCCCGGCGATCTTCGGACGGAGCGATCCACGGTTGATGTCCGGTGCGGCGGCAGGTCACGCTCGGTGCCACGATGACGAGCCGACGCCAATCCGCGAGCCCCCCGCATCCGCCGACCCATGCCAGCGCCTTGGCCGCGGCCGTGGACGCGGCCCATCAGGCCGGCACCCTCATGAAGCTGCACCTGCGTCGTGCCAAGCGGGTCAACGAATCGCACCAGCACGACATCAAGCTCGAGCTCGATGTCCGCTGCCAGAGGCTCATCACCCGGGTGTTGGCCCGGGCCTTCCCCGCGATTCCCGTCCTGGGCGAAGAGGGCATCGACGCCGCCAGCGGGCAGGCGGTGGCCCGCTGGGTGGTGGACCCCATCGATGGCACGGTGAACTTCGCCTACGGCATCCCGCATGCCGCGGTGAGCATCGCCTTGCAGGTGCGCACGCCCGAGGGCTTCCGCAGCGAGGTCGGCGTGGTGTACGACCCCTTCATGGACGACTTGTGGACGGCCGTCCGCGGAAAGCCCGCCCGGCTCAACGGTCGCATCACCCGGGTGAGCACCCGCGCCCGTTTGGATGAATCCATCGTCTCGCTCGGCTTCGCCAAGAGTCAGGACAGCCTGAAGGCGGCGCAGGCCGACTTCCTCGAGCTCACCCACCGGGTGCGCAAGATCCGCATCATGGGCTCGGCGGCGCTGGCCCTGACCTACGTCGCCTGCGGCCGCTTCGACGCCTATGTCGAGGCCGGGGTGCGCCTCTGGGACATCGCCGCGGGCGGCCTGATCGTCGAATGCGCGGGCGGCTCGTTCGTCACGCAGGCCCTGCCCGGGGAGCACCGCTATGGCCTGATCGCCAGCAACGGGCTCATCCACGATCAGATCCCTCATGCGCGGACGTCGGGCGCGACGTCGAAACCCGTCGGCCCCAAGGGCGGATCGAAGACCCCGGCCAGGTCCAAAGCCCGGTCCCGGACCCGACACCGATCGTGATCAGGACCAGTCGTAATTGAAGCTGATGCTGATGCGCTCGGCCTTGAGGGGATTGGCGGGCACCTCGTGGCGAAGCCAGCTCTCGAAGAGCGTCACGTTGCCGGCGGTGGCGGGATAGGTGACATGGCGCCGGGATCGCGCCCCGCCCTCGGCCGAGACCGGAGGGGCGGCCATCAACCTGCTCATCCGGGGATCCTCGAACTTCAGGCCGGCGCAACCCCGTGGCGTGGCCACATAATAGGTGCCGCTGACCACCGAATTGGGATGCAGGTGCAGGCTGTGGGTCACGCCCTGGGGCATGATGTTGATCCAGCAGTCGGACATCTTCAGGCCACCGCCACCCAGATCCCACTCCAGCGATCGGGCATAGGCCCGGACGTGACGGTCGATCAGTCGCTCCAGCTCCATGAAGGTGGATGAGACGGTGTGCATCCGGTCGATGGACCCGTAGGAGGTGTACCCGCCGGGGTAGTTCTTCTTGGACCACTTGCGCCCGGCGTCATCGAAATCGCGGAACTGATGGCATTCCCTCAGCAGTTCGCGATTGAACGCCGCTCCGTTGGGGCGCAGTCGAGCACTGTAGATGGACGTCGGAAACCAGGTTTCGATCCGTTTCACGGCCAGCAGCCTGCCTCAGAGATCCTGCACGATGAAACCTTTTCAGGCCTTCGACCGTCGGTCAGTGTGACACTACGATCCGATCATGCGCGCGGGCACCGCCCTATCCATCCTGGCTCTGTCCTTGCCTCTGGTGGCGGCTCCACCGGAGCAGAGGATCCGCGTCGCGCTCGACACCCCGGAAGCCACACCCGCGGTGGTCCACTGGAGCTTCGCCCCCGTCTCCGAACCGGAACCTCCCCGCGTTCGGGACACCGCATGGCCGACCCGCTCCGTGGACCGGTTCATCCTGGCTCGACTGGAGTCGGCGCAGCTCAAACCGGTGCGCGCCGCCTCACCGCTGGAGTGGCTCCGACGCGCCAGCTTCGACCTGACCGGATTGCCTCCGACCCCGGAGCAGATCACCCGATTCCAGCCCGATGGGAGCGGCCTCGTGCCGGAATCCCGCTACGCGCAGCAGGTCGACGAGTGGCTTGCGAGCCCGACCTTCGGGCAACGCTGGGCCCGGCATTGGCTCGATGTCGCCCGATTCGGAGAGAGCGCCGGCAAGGAACGCAACCACCTGTTTCCCGAGGCGTGGCGTTATCGCGACTGGGTGGTCGACGCCTTCAACCGCGACAAACCCTACCGGGACTTCATCCGGGAACAGATCGCCGGCGACCTGCTGGCCAAGACGGCTCCGCCCTCCGAACGCGACGCCCTGATCGTCGCCACCGGCTTCCTGGCGATCGGCACCAAGGGGCTCAACGAAGGGCGACGCGAACAGTTCCTGGCCGATCTGGTGGACGAGCAGATCGACACCACCACCCGTGCGATCCTCGGGCTCACCGTGGCCTGCGCCCGCTGCCACGACCACAAGGCCGACCCCGTCTCGCAGCGCGACTACTACGCCCTGGCAGGGATCTTCCGCAGCACCGAGACGTGCTACGGCACCACCGGTGACAAGGCCCGGAACCGGCAACCGTCCACCCTGATCCCTCTGGATCGGGCTGCCCGTGCGGAACTGGCGCTGCAACCCATGCCGGGTGCTCCGGCCCGGAAACGGCCCGGTCCGCGCGGCGCACCCCTCGAGATCCCCGACCATCGGGCCACCCGGGCGCTGGCCATGGGGGTGCGCGAAGGACGACCGGAGGACGCGTTCTTCCTCATCCGGGGCGAGGTCACCCAGCGCGGCGGTCGCATCGCCCGGGCCCTGGCGCCATCGATCGGCATGGCTCCCGTCGGTCCGATACCCTCCACGGAAAGCGGTCGGCTCCAACTGGCCGACGGATTGACCCACCCCGACCACCCCTTGACCGCCCGCGTGGCCGTCAACCGCATCTGGCAACACCTTTTCGGTCGCGGTCTGGTGGCCACCCCTGATGATTTCGGTCTGGGTGGCCAGCGTCCCAGCCACCCGGAGCTGCTCGACCATTTGGCGCGGCGATTCCGGGCCAGCGGCGGTTCCACCAAGGCTCTCATCCGGGAACTGGTGCTGAGCCGGACCTACCGGCTCTCGTCCGAAGCCGATCCCCGGGGCCTGGAGATCGATCCCGACGACACCCTTCTCTGGCGCGCCCGGCCCCGCCGGCTCGACGCCGAGAGCATCAGGGATGCGATGCTCAGCGCAGCGGGCACGCTCGATCCCACCCCCCTCCACGGTTCACTGGTCGCGCAGCTCGGAGACGCCCCTTTCGGCACCCGCTTCTTCAGCGGCCGCGCGGTCGAACGCATGAACCGTCGGAGCCTCTACCTGCCCGTCATCCGAGATGCCACCCCCGACGCGCTCGAGGTGTTCGATGTCGCCGAGTCCAGCCTGGTGGTGGCCCAGCGGGACGAGACCCTGGTGCCCACCCAGGCGCTGTTCCTCATGAACAGCCCGTTCGCCCAGGGGCAGTCCCAGGCCTTCGCCCAGCGGCTGCTCCGGGAGGCCGGCGACGACGAGGGGCGTGTCGACCGGGCCTACCGGTGGGCGCTGTCGCGCGATCCGGAACCCCGGGAGCGGGCCCGCGCCTTGGGATTCATCCGGCAGGAGACCCTCGCCCGGGACACCCGCTCCGGCAGGCCCGCCGGTCGGGACGCCGCCTGGGCGCTGTTCACCCAAACCCTCTTCGCCTGCGCCGAATTCCGCCAACTGCCCTGAGCCATGAACGCGCCCGATGCCACCCCCCTTCCGACCCCGCTTCCCTGGACCCGGCGGCAGCTGCTGAAGACCGCGGCCGCGGGTTTCGGATGGATGGCCTTCAGCGGCCTGGCCGCCAAGGGAACGGCCGAGAACGGCCCCCGGTCTGACTCGAACCCCGGCACGCACCGACCCCTCGTCCACCATCGACCCCGCGCCCGGCGGGTGATCTTCCTGTGCATGCAGGGCGGCCCGTCCCATCAGGACACCTTCGACCACAAGCCGCGACTGCGGATCGACCACGGGAAGCCCGGGCCGGGACGCGGCAAGGGCACCCAGATCATCGGCTCGCCCTTCACCTTCCGGCGGCATGGGCAGTCCGGATTGTGGATGAGCGAGGTGTTCCCGCACCTCTCCGGACAGGCCGACCGGCTCTGCATGATCCACTCCATGCGGACCGACATCCCCAACCATCCACAGGCCTTCACGCAGCTGCATACCGGCAGCGCGCGCTTCGTC
The DNA here is from genome assembly GCA_041177965.1 of Verrucomicrobiota bacterium. Classification (GTDB taxonomy): domain Bacteria; phylum Verrucomicrobiota; class Verrucomicrobiia; order Limisphaerales; family UBA9464; genus SXXZ01. Next base: position 105,314 of record JBEGWF010000002.1, read on the forward strand.
CGGCCGTCGATGGGTTCCTGGGTGCTGTACGGACTGGGGAACTCGAACGAGAACCTGCCGGGGTTCATCAGCATCAGTCCTCCGGCCCAGTCGGGTGCGGCCAACTATGGGAGCGCCTTCCTGCCGGCGGTCTATCAGGGAACGCGGATCGGTGTCGGACGCGAGGGGTCCGCCGATTCGGGCATGAACCATGTCACCCGACCCCAGCTCACCACGGGCCAACAACGACGCCAGTTGGACCTGATCCAGGCCATGAACCGGGACCGGATGACCTCCCTCGCGCCGGAACCCGGCGGCGCCGTCGAGGCGGCCATCGCAGCAGGTGAATTGGCCTTCCGCATGCAGGCGGAGGTCCCGGACCTGCTGGACCTTTCACGCGAAAGCGCGGCCACGCGGGCCTTGTACGGCGTGGGCGAAGCCGGGGTCGACGGGTTCGCCCGACAATGCCTGCTGGCCCGGCGTTTCGCCGAGGCCGGGGCCCGATTCATCGAGGTCAACCTCGGCGGCTGGGACCAGCACCGGAATCTCGAGGCCTCGCTGCGCAAGAACGCCCGGGCCCTCGATCGGCCCGCCGCCGCCCTCCTGCAGGACCTCGCCGCCCGCGGGCTCCTCGACGACACGCTGGTGCTTTGGGGAGGCGAGTTCGGCCGCACCGCCGACAGCCGACAGCAGGACGGCCGCGACCACAACCACCAGGGATTCACCGTCTGGATGGCGGGCGGCGGGGTCCGTGGCGGCCTGGCCCACGGCGCCACCGACGAGCACGGATCCAAGGCCGTCGAGCACCCCGTCCACATCCACGATCTCCACGCCACCCTCCTCCACTGCCTGGGCCTGGACCACGAGCGCCTGACCTACCGCTACGGCGGCCGCGACCACCGGCTGACCGACGTCCACGGATCCGTCGTCGGCGCCCTCCTGGGTTGAGGGGTTCCGACCCCATCCGATCCCGGACGCGCCCCTCTCCGGGGAGCCGCCCCGATGGGGAGCCCCCCCGGGCGGTCCGCCACCCTCCGACCTCGGCGCTGTCGTCGGAGAAAGAGCCCCTGAAAAACCTGTTGCTGGGGATCCGCCAACCGGTAGTCTCGCCCTTCCTGCGGATGGTTTCCATCGGCAGGCCGCGGCCTTAAACCGGCCCGGCGCAAGTGCGTCGGGTGGCCACAATCGTACCCAACCGAATAATCCGGCCCTTCCGCCGGATGGGAACGTCCGCAGCCCCATGGGGCGTGCGTCGTCGCCCGAAACCAGGAAGCAGTGTCAGACACATGAGCACCATCGGAATCAAGGAACTCCTCGAGGCAGGCGTTCATTTCGGCCACCAGACCCGTCGTTGGAACCCCAAGATGAAGCGCTTCATCTTCGAGGCCCGCAACGGCATCCACGTCATCGACCTGTCCAAGACGGTCGTGCAACTCGAAGAGGCCTGCAAGTTCCTCGCCGCCACCGCGGCCAAGGGCGGCAACATCCTGTTCGTCGGCACCAAGAAGCAGGCCCAGGAGGCCGTCAAGGAGTCGGCCAAGGCCTGTGGTCAGCCTTTCGTCACCGAGCGCTGGCTCGGCGGCACCCTGACCAACCTCAAGACCGTCAAGCGCTCCATGAAGCGCATGAAGGAGATCGAGCGCATGGAGCAGGACGGCTCGATCAACCAGTACGTCAAGCAGGAGCAGTCCATGATCCGCCGCGAGCACCAGCGGCTCTTCAAGAACCTGGACGGTCTCCGCGCCATCGACGCCGCCCCGGACGTCATGTTCGTGATCGACCTCAAGCGCGAGCACAACGCCGTCGCCGAGGCCCGCCGCCTGCGCATCCCGCTGGTCGCCATCGTCGACACCAACGCCGACCCCGACCTGGTGGACTACCCGATCGCCGGCAACGACGACGCCATCCGGTCCATCAAGATCCTCCTGCAGGCCGTCACCGAGGCCATCGTCCAGGGCAAGGCCGAGGCCGATGCCCGGAAGAGCCGTCGCATCAACCGCGACGAGCCCGCCGCCGCCGCGGCCCCCGCCGAAGCCGCCCCGGCCGAGACCCCCGCCGCCCCGGCCGCCTGACCGGCATCCCCATCTCGATGGCGCCGGGGCAGCACACGCTCCGGCGCTTTTTCACAAAAGACATCAACCCCATTCGATATTCTCCATGCCTGAGATCACACCCGCCCTTGTCGGGCAACTCCGCGCCATGACGGGCGCCGGACTGATGAACTGCAAGAAGGCCCTGGACGAGACCCAGGGCGACCTCAACGCCGCCATCGACCTCCTGCGCAAGCAGGGTGCCGCCGCGGCGGTGAAGAAGGCCGATCGCGCCGCCAACGAGGGTCTCATCGGACAGGCCGTCCTCGGCGGCGGCCGGGTGGGCGCGCTCATCGAGGTGAACTGCGAGACCGACTTCGTGGCCCGCAACGACTCCTTCAAGGCCTTCGTCAACGAACTGGCCACCAAGGCCGCCTCGCAGGCCGGTGCCGACCTCGAGCCCGACCGCGTCGCCGCGGTGGCGAAGATCGGCGAGAACATCCAGGTCCGCCGCGTGACGCGCCTCGAGGTGCAGGGCACCGGTGCCCTGGCCGCCTACATCCACACCGGCGGCAAGGTCGGCGTGATGGTCGAGGTCGGCGCCAACAACGCCGGCACGGTCAACACCGACGAGTTCAAGCAACTCCTGCGCGACGTGACCCTGCAGATCGCCGCCGCCAGCCCGGTGGCCGTGAGCCGGAACGAGGTGCCCCAGGAGATCATCGACAAGGAGCGCGAGATCGCCGCCCAGTCCGACGCCCTCAAGGGCAAGCCGGCCGCCGCGATGGAGGGCATCCTCAAGGGCAAGCTGAACAAGTACTTCGAGACCAACTGCCTCCTCGAGCAGGGCTTCGTGAAGAATCCCGACCTCAAGGTGGAGGCCCACCTCGGGGCCGTCGGCAAGCAGTTGGGCGACACCCTGACCATCCGTCGCTTCCTGCGCTTCCAGGTCGGCGAATAAGCCGAGGCCGTTCACCATGCAAAAGGCACCCCTCGGGGTGCCTTTTTTCGTTCGCACCGGTCCCATCGGTGGGACCGACGACGTCGTCAGTTCCGGACGCTCGTCCGCTCCGCCAGCCAGATCACGTCCACGTTGTTCGGCGAGGCCACGTTCAAGGGCATGTCGTAGAACTTGACCGGCTGCACGGTCCGGGGATCCATCCACTTTTTGATCTCCGCGTGCCCGTCGGCGAAGGTGATCCCGGCCGCCCGGTTGTGGTAGCTGGCCGGGTAGTCGATGATGCGCGCCGCGCCCGGACTCTCCACCATCTGGTTGGCGTAGCCGCCGGCATTGATGCTGTCCGGATGCTCATCGAGCAGCACATACATCTGTGACGATCCCACCGCTGCGATGTCGGAGGATTTCTTGAAGATCCGGTAGCGCTGCTGGCCGTCCTGGTAGCCCGATCCCGGAGGCAGCCATCCTCCCGGGCCACCCATGGCCTGACTCATGCCCATGCTGCGCACCCGGGCGTACTTCCTGCCCGAGAGGGTCACCATGCTCTGATCGGCCGGGCACTTGTAGATGGCGGCGGACTGGAGATACGGCGCCAACCAGGAATTCGAGGGGTTCAACAGCATCTGCTGGTTGGTGTTGTCGCCCGGGAACGGCCCCGGCCACCCCATCCATCCGCCCACCCACTGGAATCTCTCGTCACGGGAATTGCCCGGCTGGGTGATGCGATCCTCGTTGTCGATGGGATACATGATGTGCGCCAACTGCAGCTGCTTGAGGTTGTTCATGCAGCCCGTGCCCATGGCCTTGGCCTTCGCCTTGGCCAGCGCCGGCAGGAGCATGCCGGCAAGGATCGCGATGATCGCGATCACCACCAGCAGTTCGATGAGGGTGAACGCCGCGGAACGGGAGGGGTTGGGGGGAACCATGCCCCTTCGGTACGCAGAGCCATCTCCGTCGGCAAGCGGGGATTTCGGCGGGACGATGCTGCGGAGGGGCACCCGAGGCTCCCCCGGGAGTCCATCAGGACCGGGAACGATCCGGGCAGGAGACCCGGCCTACTCGAGGAAGGCCTTGTGCAGGGCCCGCATCGCCTTCTCTCCGCCGGCCAGATCGATCACCACGCTGATCTTGATCTCGCTGGTGGAGATGAGGCCGATGTTGACGCCCTCGGCGGCGAGCACGGTGAACATCCGCGCCGCCACACCGCTGTGGCTGCGCATGCCGACGCCCACGATGGACACCTTGCCGATGGACTCGTCGGTGGAGACCTCGCGGAAGCCCAGCTCGGAGCGCAGGCTCTCGAGCACCTTGCCCGCCTTGGTGAGGTCGGGCTTGTCGACCGTGAAGGTCAGGTCGGTCGCCGGATTGCCGCCCGCGTGGCTGGCGTTCTGGACGATCATGTCCACGTTGATGGCCGCCTCGGACAGGGCGTTGAAGATGCGGGCCGCGCGGCCGGGCTGGTCGGGCAGACCCCAGACGGTGACCTTGGCCTGGTTCTTGTCGAGCGAGACGCCGCGGACGACGACGTCCTCCATGCTGGAGGTTTCTTCTTTCACGATGGTACCGGGATTGTCGTTGAGACTGGAACGGACTTCGAAGACGACGTTGAACTTCTTGGCAAACTCGACCGAGCGCAGCTGCATCACCTTGGAGCCGGCACCGGCCATCTCGAGCATCTCGTCGTAGGAGATCTCGGGGATCTTGCGGGCCGCCGGCACGAGGCGCGGGTCGGCGGTGTAGACGCCATCGACGTCCGTGTAGATCTGGCAGAGGTCGGCCTTGAGCGCCGCGGCCAGGGCGATGGCCGAAAGGTCGGACCCGCCGCGACCCAAGGTGGTGATGTCACCGTCGCGGGTGCGGCCCTGGAAGCCGGCCACGATCACCACATTGCCGTCGTCGAGGGCCTTGTGCACCTCGTCGGGCGTGATGTTCTGGATGCGCGCCTTGGTATGGGTGCCGTCGGTGACGATGCCCGCCTGGGCCCCCGTGAACGAGACCGCCTTCTGGCCCTGGGCCTGGAGGGCGATGGCCGTCAGCGCGATGGTCTGCTGCTCGCCGGTGGCCAGGAGCATGTCCATCTCCCGCTCGTCGGGGAGAGGGGTGATCTCCTTGGCCAGCCCGATGAGCCGGTCGGTGACCCCGCTCATCGCGGAGACCACGACGACCACCTGGTCGCCCTTGGCCCGATATTGGGCGACGCGTCGGGCGACATTCTGGATGCGCTCGGTGTTGCCGACGGAGGTTCCGCCGAATTTTTGCACGATCAGGGCCATGGCCGGGTCAAAGAACCCTGTTTTTCTCGAAAAACCGGCCGACACTCAAAGGAAAAATCCACGAGAGTGGAGGAACCGGACCCATCGGCGACCGCGGCTCCGTCAGCGGGGCCGGGTGTCGGTCGGAGGCGATCCCTCGCGCAGCTCCAACTCCGGACAGGGCCAGCGTTCCAGGAAAGCCGACTGCGCCTCGCGATCCGGGATCTCCTCCCGCCACGCCTCCAGCAGGAACCGGACGGGAAACGACGGCTTGAGGCGGAGCACTTCGACCGTGGTTCCCTCCACCCGAAACTCCGCCCGCCAACTGCCGCATCCGATCTCGAACCCGCCTCCGGTGAGGTGTCGGATGCGTCGGGTGCGATGGGGTCGGGGATCGCGCTCGAGGATCTGTTCGAGGCGTTGCTGGAAATCCACCGACCAGGCCCGCCTCAGCCAGTCGGCCTGTTCCACGGCCAGTGGCCCCCAGGTCACCGAATACTGCGGGGGCCGCGATTGCAGCGCCTCGACCGCATCGATCCAACCGGCCGCCGAATCCGGGAACGAGTCATACGCCGGGACATAGGGCTTGATGTCCAGAATCGGGGTGCCCTCCAACAAATCGCACGGACCCAGCAGCAACCTCAGCCCTTCGACACCCAGCAGGCGGGTCGGTGTCATGCCGATGGGATTGGGCCTATGCGGGGAACGCGTCGAGAAAACGCCACGCCGCTGCGAGGGTCCCCGGGGCGGCAACACCAGGGGGCGCCACGACTCGGCACGGTGGAACCACCAGATCAGCCAGAGGCGCTCCATGCCTTCCAGATCGCGCAGCGCCTCGCGGATGCCCGGCCCCGGATTCAGCTCGAGCACATTGGTCTCCGCCGCCGCCGCATCGGGCTGATGCAACGTCTTGAAACGCACCCCCTTCCCGGATCTGAGGAAGCCGATGGGGCGGATGGTCAGGGACGGGTCCAATGGGCCTCAGCCTGAACCGGAACCGGAGGCCGAGGCAACGGCTGCGAGCGTCAAGCGAAGGCGTCCTCATCACCAAACCCTCGTCGGAAGAAGACGCAGCCAGCAGGACTCATCCCGCAGAACGCCTCTTGGCTCGTCGTTCCCCGGGCGGCCTCCCGGGTGGGACGATTTCTCCGGAAGCGCCCTGTCTCCAGAACCGGACCGCTCGGAGATCGGTCCCTACCTGGGAGGCTCTTCGGGCGAGCTTCGGGGGCGGAGCCAAGACTCCAACCGCCTCACCAGACCCCGAGCGTCTCCAGCACGGCGCGGGTCTTGGGGATCTCGTGGGTCCGCAGGAGATCGGTCTTTCCGAGCGCGGCCATCACGGCGAAGAACGGCTCGGCCGAGCGGACCTCGTCCTCGAAGCACTCGAAGGCATGGGGCAAGGCATGGCAGGTGGGGAACCCGAGCGCCCGGAGCCGGAAGGTGTTGAGGAACACGCGCATCTGATGGCGGATGCGCGTCTTCGAGTCGCCCAGATTCCTGTAATAGAACCCGAGGCCGGGATCGATCCACAGGCGCGTCACGCCGTTCTTCACGGCGGCCTCGGTCTGGCGGGCGAAATGGTCGTACAAGTGCTCCGCCGGATCGCCCTCCAGGTTGAACTCGCCGACCTCGCGGACATTGGCTCCCTGGACATGGCAGAGGATCACCGCCGCATCGTGATCGGCGACCATGCGGAAGAGTTCGTCGCTCCGGTCGTTCCCCGTGAGGTTGAGCACCTTCGCACCGGCCTTCAGGCAGGCCAGGGTCACCGAAGGATGATACGTCTCCACCGAGACGACATGACCTTCACCGGCCAGTTCGCGCACCACCGGGAGCAACTGCGAGGTCTGGGCCGCATCATCGACCCGCGCCGCATGGGCCAGCGTGGACTCGGCCCCGATGTCCAGGATCGCGGCCCCCTGCGCCGCCAGCACCCGACCCCGGCGGATCGCCGCCTCGGCCGTCAGCACCACGCTCTCGCGGTACCAGGAGTCGGCCGACAGGTTGATGACCCCCATCAATTCGCTGCGGGTGTTGCCGTCGAACCGACGACCGCCCAGATCGAAGGCGGCCACGCGGGATGGCAGGGCATCGGCGTGGCGTCGGGCCAGATCGGCGAGGTCTTCGAGGCGCAGCATGACGGGCAACGTGGGCGGACTCGGGCCCGCGTCAACCCCGGTTCGCCCGGGCCGGCGGCGACGGCTTCTGGCGGAGCGCCCTCAGGAGGTAGCGGCCGGTGTGGCTGCCGGGTGTGGCGGCCACGGTCTCGGGCGTGCCCTGGGCGATGATGCGACCGCCGCCGGACCCGCCCTCCGGGCCCAGGTCGAGGATCCAGTCGGCCGTCTTGATCACGTCGAGGTTGTGCTCGATGACGATCAGGGTGTTGCCCCCGTCGCGCAGCTTGAAGAGCACCTCCAGCAGCTTGGCGATGTCCTGGAAGTGCAGGCCGGTGGTGGGCTCGTCGAGCAGGTACAGCACGCGGCCCGTCTGGCGTCGGGACAATTCGGCCGCCAGCTTGAGCCGCTGGGCCTCGCCGCCGGAGAGGGTCGTGGCCGACTGCCCCAGGCGCAGGTAGCCCAGTCCCACCTCGGCCAGGGTCAGGCAGGGCGCGTGCAGCTTGGGCACCGCCCGGAAGAAGTTCACGGCCTCGTCGACGGTCAACTCGAGCACGTCGGCGATGTTCAGGCCCTTGTAGGTGATCTCCAGGGTCTCGCGGTTGTAGCGCTTCCCCGCACAGGCCTCGCAGGTGACGTAGACAGGGGGCAGGAAGTGCATCTCGATCTTGAGCACACCGTCGCCCTCGCACTTCTCGCAGCGCCCACCCTTCACGTTGAAGCTGAAGCGGCCCGCGTCATAGCCCCGCACCCGCGCGGTGGCCACCGAGGCGAAGAGGTCGCGGATCTCGTTGAACATCCCGGTGTAGGTCGCCGGATTCGAGCGGGGGGTGCGGCCGATGGCCGCCTGGTCGATGACGATGCACTTCTCCAACAGTTCCAGGTTGCGGATCTCGCGGTGCGCCCCCGGACGCTCCTTCGATCCGTACCACTGGCGGAAGAGGGCCCGGCGCAGGATGTCGTCGATGAGCGTCGACTTTCCGCTGCCGCTGACACCGGTCACGCAGGTCAGGGTACCCAGGGGGATGCGCGCATCGACATCACGCAGGTTGTTCTCGGTGGCCCCGAGGATCTCGATCCAGCCCTTGTCCTCGCGCGGATCCACCCGATGCCGGGGCACCGGAATGCAGAGGTCGCCCGACAGGTAGCGCCCCGTGACGGACCGTGGATGGGCCATGATCTCGGTCGGCGTGCCCTGGGCCACCAACTCGCCGCCATGGATGCCAGCACCGGGCCCCAGGTCCAGGACATGGTCGGCCGCACGCATGGTATCCTCGTCGTGTTCCACCACGATCACCGAATTGCCCGCGTCGCGCAGGCGTCGGAGCGTGTCCAGCAACCGGTCGTTGTCGCGCTGGTGGAGCCCGATGCTCGGCTCGTCGAGGATGTAGAGCACGCCCACCAGTCCGGCGCCGATCTGGGTCGCCAGGCGGATGCGCTGGGCCTCGCCGCCGCTCAGCGAGCCGCTCTCCCGGTCGAGGGTCAGGTAGCCCAGGCCCACCTCGACCATGAATCCGAGACGCTTGCGGATCTCGAGGATCACCTCGCCCGCGATACGGCGCTGGAGTTCGCCCAAGCTCAGCCCGGCCAGGAAGGCGTGGGCCTCGGCGATGGAGAGGGCGCAGAAATCGGCGATGCTCCGGCCGGGCACCTTCGAGGCGGGGATCGACTCGGAACCCAACGTGACCGCGAGCATCTCCGGACGCAGCCGCCGACCCCCGCAGGCGTCGCAGGGGTGGAGCGTCATGTACGCCTTGAGCCGGTTGCGGGTGAACTCGCTCTCGCTCTCGGCATAGAGGCGCTCGAGATTGGGCAGGACCCCCTCGAAGGGTTTGCGCGTCTTCTTGGGCGCCCCTCCGGACATGAACCAGAACTCCACCTCCTCGGTCCCGGATCCATGCATCAGCGTCCGGCGGGCATGCTCCGACAATTCCTTCCACGGTCGGTCCAGCGGCGCGGCGCAATGCTGGGCGACGCCTTTGATGAGCCCCTTGTAGTAGCTGACCATCTTCTTGCCCCCCATCCGCCGGTAGGGCTGCACCGCCCCGTCCTCCAGCGTCTTGGTTTCGTCGGGCACGATGAGCGTCGGGTCGAAGACCATCTTCTGCCCCAGTCCGTGGCAGACCGGGCAGGCCCCCTTGGGCGAGTTGAAGGAGAAGTGCTGCGGCGTGGGCGTCTCGAACGATCGCCCCGTCGCCGGGGAATACATCCGCGTGGAATGGAGGGTCTCGATCCACGGATCGGTCGGGCGGTCCGGGGCCTGATGCAGCACCTTGAGCCGCCCTTCCCCCCAGCGCAGGGCCGTCTCCACCGAATCGGCCAACCGGACGCGAACCCCATCGGCGATCACGATGCGGTCCACCACCACCTCGACCGTGTGGACGGCCTTCGCATCCAGCCGGATGGGTTCCTTCGGATTCAGTTCCTGGATGGCCCCGTCGACCCGGACCCGGACGAACCCCTCGCGCTGCAGGCGCTCCAGCACGTCACGGAACTCGCCCCGCTGACCCTCGACCACCGGGGCCAGCACCATCAGCCGCGTCTTCGCCGGCAACTGCGCGATGCGGTCGGTGATCTCGGAGGCCGACTGGCAGGACATCGGCGTGCCGGTCTCGGGGTCGTGCGGCTGACCGAGGTGCGCGTAGAGCAGGCGCAGGTAGTCGTAGATCTCCGTGGTGGTCGCGATGGTGGAACGCGGATTGGCGCCGCTGGTGCGCTGCTCGATGGCGATGGCCGGGGAGAGCCCCTCGATGTGGTCCACCTCGGGCTTCTGCATCTGGTCGAGAAACTGACGGGCGTAGGCCGAGAGACTCTCGACGTACTTGCGCTGGCCCTCCGCGAAGAGCGTGTCGAAGGCCAGCGACGACTTGCCCGAACCGCTGGGGCCCGTGATGACCACCAGGCGGTCCCGCGGGATCTCCAGCGTCAGGTTCTTGAGGTTGTGCTGCCGCGCCCCGACGACCCGGATGGACTCCTTCGGCATGGGCCTCAGCCTACCGCCGGAACGCCGCCGGGGAAACCCGTGGATATGAAAAAGGGGCCGGTCTTGCGACCGGCCCCCTGTTCGATTCGAGGCCGAGGCCTCAGGACTTACTTCACCAGGCGGAAGAACGCCGCGGCCTGGCTGGGAGTGACGGTGGCCGAGCTGGCGCCGTCGGAACCCGCCACGTCGGTCCAGGCGCCACCGAGGGTGGCCGCGCTCTGGAGCTTGATGCCGGCGCCGCCGGCCCAGGTGATCACCACATTGCCGCCGGAGGCGGTGATGCCGCCGATCTTCAGACCCGAGGCCGCGGCACCCGGGATGCCGTCGGCCGTCGCGCCGCCGAGCGCGGCGATCTCGGCATCGCCGAGGGTGCCGTTGCGGATCTGGACGCTGTTGACCAGACCGCCCGAGGTCTCGCCGTCCTCGTCGGTGAACAGCAGGGCCGTGGGCTGCAGGGCCCAGCGGGCATCGAAGCCCTCACCCAGCGTCTGCTTGTTGGCCAGCACACCGTCGATGTACTTGGACACCGTCTTGTCGTTCAGGTTGAACGCGAAGGCCAGGCGGTGCCAGGTGTCGGCGACCACCTTGCCCTGGTACTGGCCGCTGATGCCGATGCCGTTGGCCTTGTTGACGAACAGGTCGCCGTCGCTGGCGTTGGACGGATCGGTCTGGAAGAGCCCGCGCCACTTGGCGTCGCTGCTCGCCGGGAACATCACGTCCATGATCAGCGTGTACTGGTTGAGCTTGGTGCCGCCGCCGTTGGGCGCCGCACCGTGGGTCATGATGTAGCCCTGGGCCTTGGTGGCCGCACCGAAGGACATCACCTTGGCCGGCTTGCCGCCGATGGTCGCATCCTGGAAGGAGGTGATCGAGGCGGTGTCACCGAGGTACTGGAGGGCCGTGCCGACGGTCGCGTCGAGGTTGCCGTTGAAGTCCCACTGGCCGGTGACGACCGTGGGGACGACCAACGCGGTGCCGGCCTTGCCGCCCTGGAAGAGCGAGGCGGCTTCGAGCGGCGAGAGCACGCGGTTCCAGAGCGCCACCTCGTCGAGGAGGCCCTGGCCGGAGACGCTGTTGCTGTCGGTGTAGGTGCCCTTGCCGTCCTGGCCGAGGTTGATGGGCAGGCCCGAATCCGGGCCGTTGGCCACGGGACCCACGTCGCGGGAGTCGATCAGGTCGCCGTCCACGAAGGTCGAGGCCTTGCCGTTGACGTCGAAGGTCACCACCACATGGCGCCAGACGGCCCCGTTGAAGTAACCGCCCGGGCTGTCGTAGTCGCGGCGCGCCGGCTGCGGTTCGCCCTTGGAGCGGAAGTTCCACTGGATGCGCCCGTCACCCGCCGTGGCCACCACCCAGCCGACATTGCTGCCGCTGTTCCAGTCCTTGTTGCCGATGAAGGACGGATCACCGGTCCAGGCGTCCAGCTTGGCCCAGAAGGCCACGGAGAAGCTGTTGGTGCCGGTCAGCAGGTTGTTCCCGAGGGTCACGTAGTTGAAGGACGACCCGTCCTTGGCGCTGCTGAAGGCCAGCGCGCCGGAGCCCACCTTGCCGGCGGCGAAGGTCGGGGCCCCGACCGGGGTGCCGTTGTTGCCGCGACCGGAGAGGTCGGAGGCGTTGCCGTCGAAGGGCAGGTAGGCGAGCAGTCCCGAACGGATGGAAGAGAGGTCCTTCAGCGCCTCGGGCACGGAGACCACGACCGCGTCGCTGGTCACACTGCCGCCGGCGTTGGAGGCCACCAGGGTGTAGGTGCCACCCTGCGCGGTGGTGACGCCCGACAGGACCAGCGCGGCGTTGGTCGCGCCCGGGATGTCGGTGCCGTTCAGGCGCCACTGCAGGCTCACGCCGGGACCGGTGACGGTCGCGGTGAGGCGGCCGTTCTGGCCCGCGACGATGGTGGTCGCGGCCGGCTGGGCCGTGATCTGGGGCGGTGCCACCTGGGTGATGGAATAGAAGCCCACGTTGTCGATGCCGAAGTACCAGCTGCCGGTGCCGGCCTGGGCGAAGCGCAGACGGACCTTGGACTGGTTGTCGGCCTTGGGCAGGCGGAAGAGTTCGACGCGCTTGGACTCCACCGGGTCGTCGTTGATGCGGGCCGAGATGAACGGCGCGAGGCCGGCCCACTCGGACTTGGCCACACCGATGAAGGCGCCGTAGTTCTTGCCCTGTGCCTCGCCGGTGATGGGATCCTCGTAGGCGGCGGCGTCGCCATTGACATCGGTCAGGGTGGCGACCGCATCGACGTTGCCGTCGGCGTCCTTCTTGATGTCGGGTCCGTCGATCATATAGACCACCGGCAGCCAGGTGTTCCCCTGGTCGATGGAGTACTCCACCGCACCGATGCTGTCCTGGTTCTGCTCGTAGATGCTGTGGAACGACAGGAAGATGTCCTTCTTGCCGCTCAGGTCGACATCGGGAGAGATGGCGTACTGGATCTGGTTGCCGCCGCGGACGTCGGACTCGGCGTACAGCGCCTTGCCGATCACCAGGTCGGTGACCTTTGCCCCGTTGACATAGGCCTCGGACACGTTCAGACGGCGGGCGGCCTCCCACTTGCCGGCGGCCCCGATCGACTGGATCCGCTCCTTGGAAATGACCACCCAGTCCATGTAGGCGTCGCTGTTCGGATCATCGAGGTCGAAGGTGCCCGACCCCCCCGACGAGAGGTTGCTCAGGGACCAACCGGCCGGGGAGTTGCCCTCGGTGGCGGACTCGAAGGTCTCGATCCAGATCGGCGACGGCAGGGTCAGCGACGGGTAGTTGGCCACCACGAAGGTCACCTTGGAGGTGGTCGTGTTCGGCGGGGTCGCGTCGTCCGAGAAGCTGATCTCGTAGGAGTTGGTCGACTTCGGTGCCAGCAACACGGTCCGCGCCAGCGTGACGGTGGTGTTGGTCGTCGTGCTCACCACCGTGGGGGTGGCGGCCACGCCATTGAAGGTGAGCTTGACGGAGGCCGGGTTCACCTTCGTGGCCTGATGGTTGATGACCACCTCGACAGGGGCCAGCGGGGCGACGTTGATCGCGTTCGGCGCCGGCGACTGGGTGCCGATGGAGGCGATGGTGGGCTCCACGATCTTGGTGAGGCTGACGCCGTCGAGGCCGGAGGTGTAGATCCGGGCGACCTCGGAGGCCGACAACTCACGGCGCCAGAGACCGAGGTCGTCGATGCCGGTGTTGCCATGGCTGACGCTGCCGCCATCGGTGTAGGCGCCGGTGCCATCGTTGCCGATGTTCAGCGCGAGACCCGCGGCGTCGGTGTCGATGGTGCTGGGGGTCGCGCCCGCCGGACGGGCGTCCTTGGCGTTGAGCAGTTGGCCGTTGATGTAGGTGGTGATCTTTCCGTCACGTTTGACGGTCATGGCCACGTGCACCCACTTCCCCTCGGGGAACTGCCCGGCGGAACTGTCGAAGTCCTGACGCGGGGTGGCCTCCTCCTTGTAGTTCCACTGCACGCGGCGGTCGTTGTCGGTGGCCAGCACGAAGCCGAGGTTGCCGCCGCTGCCCCAGTTCTTGTTGCCGAAGATGGCGGGATCGCCGCTGAAGGCGTTCAACTGCACCCACATGGCCACAGAGAAGTCGGTGGCGTCACCGAAGAGGACGTCGGGCGCGGTGCCCAGGGTGACGAAGTTCGCGAAGGAACCGTCCTTGGCGTTGCTGCAGAAGACGGCCTTGCCCAGGAGGCCCGTCCCGTAGGTGGGTTCGCCCACGG
>JBEGWF010000003.1:0-2974 GCA_041177965.1 Verrucomicrobiota bacterium
GATGGAATTGATGGCCAGATAGTAATTGGGGCTCTTGTCCACGATCCGGATCCGCATCGGTTGGCCGACGTACTCCGAGAGCTGGAAGAAGCTCAACCGGACCCATCCCTGGTAGCGGATGATGTCGCTGTTGCCGCCGCCCAACCAAGTGGCCGACTCCTTCGACAACCAGCGATCGATCGTGCCGTCCGCACCGACATCGATCCCGATGTCGAAGACCTCCGGGGTCAACCTGGGGACGCCGAAGCTGCCCGAGCCGTCTCCGATCCCGTTGGAGCACAGATCGATGGTGATCAAGGCCGGAGCCTTGCCGTGATTGTTGGTCGCCGCCAAGCCTTGCGGGACCCCGATTGAGGCTGCAACCAGGGCCGCAGCCATCCACTTGCATGCATTTGAAACCATAGGGAGTAGAGGCTCTGATCAACGCATGGCGATTCATTGACGGCCTCATAACGTTTCGATGAACGATGTTCGATTGATCGTTTCAAAGCCGCAGCAAGGCTCCCAACCGCCTTTCGGCTTTTCTCGGAACTTTCCAGAACGCTGAATCCACCCACGCCGCCACCAGCACCGACCCAGACTCCGCCATCGACATGACCGATCCCGCATCCGCCCCGTTCCCTGGGGTCCGCCTCGCTCGACCCGCGATGGCCACCCGCTTCGAATGGGTGCTGTGGGGACAGCCACCGGAGCGCCTGCAGGCCGCGGGCGAAGAGGCCCTCGATGAGGTTGAAGCGCTCGAAGCAGCCCTGAGCCGCTATCGGAGCCATTCGGACATCGGCCGAGTGAATGCCGAGGCCGCCCAGGGACCGGTCCGAGTTTCTCCCGGCACCTTCCGATTGCTCCAGCGGTGCCGTGACCTCTCGGTGGCCACGCAGGGTGCCTTCGACATCACCGTCGGGGCGCTCCTTCGAGTCTGGGGCTTTGTGGGCGGCATGGGACAACGTCCTTCGCCGCGAGCACTGGCAGAAGCCCGAGCCGCCTCGGGCTGGGAGCGGGTTCATCTCGACCCGGACACCGGTTCAGTCGCCTTCGATCGTCCGGGAGTCGAGCTGGACCTGGGAGCCATCGGCAAGGGCTATGCGCTCGATCGTGCCGTGGACCTGTTGCAAGACGCCGGAGTGCCTCACGTGCTGCTGCATGGCGGCACCAGCAGCATCGTCACCCGCGGGCTCGCTCCGAATGGGCAACCGTGGCGCGTGGGCCTCCCCGATCGCCCGGGAGCCGAAACACAGGAGTCGATGTGCCTGCAGGATGAGTCTCTCTCGATCTCCGCCATCTGGGGCAAATCCTTCACCGAAGCTGGTGAAGAGCTCGGACACGTGCTGGATCCCCGCACCGGCGAACCCGTGCGCCGCGCCCGCTGGGCCGCCGTGACCGGCCCCGAAGCCACCATCACCGACGCCCTCTCCACCGCCCTGCTCGTCCTCGGCCCCGAGGGCCGCCCAGTGCTGGAGACAGCCTTCCCGGAATACCGCCTGACCCACATCGAGTGATTTGGAATGCGGGACTCAAACTCGCCAACAATCCCAGCTCGAATCAATGACTCGATGTTGCGACGGGTTTCGTCATTGAAAACCGGCATGAATCCCCAGACGGGTTGCGCTCAATCCGCCATCACCCAGGCCGGCCTGATCACGTTGACCTCACCCGGTGGATCTGAAGTCCAATTTCCCGTCGATCTGTCCAGCCCCCGGTTTCAGCCCAGCTTCGGGAAGAACCTCCGGGCAGTGGCGCAGGTTTCGGCGGACAAGGTTTCGAGGCTGAGGCCACGGACCTCGGCGATGGCCGCGGCGACTTGGGCCACGTGGGCCGGTTCGCAGCGTTTCCCGCGGAACGGAACCGGGGCGAGGAACGGGCAGTCGGTCTCCAGCATGAAGTGCCCGCCCGTCACGGCGGCGGCGGCTTCGCGGACGTTCACGCCGTTCTTGAAAGTGGCGATGCCGGTGAAACTGGCCAGTGAGCCCAGGGCCTCGACTTGGCGGAGCTCGGTGACCGAGCCCACCCAACAGTGAAAAACGCCCTTCACGCGGTCGGCGTAGGGGCGGAATACGTCCATCGTGGGTGCGAAGGAATCGCGGGTATGGATGATGACGTTCAGTCCCAGCTCGGCGGCCACCTCGAGTTGCTGTTGGAACAGCGATGCTTGTTTGCGGCGATTGGCGGCATCGGCGACGGGCTCCGGCTCGGGCTCGCCCGGTCGGCGGAAGAAATCGAGGCCTGTCTCGCCGATGGCCACCACCTTGGGGTGTCGCGCGAGTTCGCGCAGGGCGGGCCGGATCTCCTCGGGCGATTCATCCATGTGCCCCGGATGGACGCCCACGGCCGCGAACACCGACGGAAAGCGCTCTGCGATGGCCACGGCCCGGGCGCTGCCTTCGAGCGTCGTTCCGATGGTCACGATCCGCGTGATGCCCGCCGCCGTGGCGCGCGCCACCACGGCCTCCAGGTCCTCGGCGTAATCGGGAAAATCCAGGTGGGCGTGCGTGTCGAAGAACTCGGTCATGGCCCCCACAGGGTGCATCGGGCCATTCGTCGGGATCAACCCGTGACAGGCTCAGGGCCTCGGATCAGCCCAACAGTCAACCCGGCGACTGGGCGAAGCCGTATTTGACACCTGGAAAAACCCCGAAATCCGTTCTCCACCTCAAAACCGATCAGGTGCATCCTATTGCATTCAGCATCCCGTCCGCACCCGCTGCAGCCCGGATTATATGTTCAAGCTGGGAGCGGTTCATGGGCTTGAAAGCGTTTCAGGATGGCGTTCCGTTCGGCCACCGTGAGCACTCCGGCAAACGGGCTGGATTGGCGAAGTCGTGTCGCCCGTTCATCGGTGCTCAACAGGGTGTCGACCAACTGCTGCAACGGACCCTCCAGCAATTCCCGCCACTCCAGCAGGACAGGCCGAACTGCGGGTGAGCACGTACCCAACCAGCGCTCGATATTGGCCAAACCACGGCCCACCAACGCAGGA
>JBEGWF010000004.1:0-48359 GCA_041177965.1 Verrucomicrobiota bacterium
GGTGAATTGCGCAGGATCCACTCGCGGGTGGCGTGGATGTTCTTGCCCGTGGACAGATCCATCACCGTGTCGGCACCCCACTTGGTGGCCCAGCGCATCTTCTCGACCTCCTCCTCGATGCTCGAGGCGACGGCGCTGTTGCCGATGTTGGCGTTGATCTTCACCAGGAAATTGCGGCCGATGATCATCGGCTCGTTCTCCGGATGGTTGATGTTGGAAGGAATGATGGCCCGACCCGCAGCGACCTCGCTGCGGACGAACTCCGGGGTGATCTCGGACGGGATGCGCTGCGGGAATCGGCGGAAGACCGATGGCGCATACGGGCTGCCGGACACCTGGCTCGAACCGGCATGCTGTTTGGTCAGGTCGTTGCGGATCGCGTCTCCGGAAAGGTCCGAAAGGCGGGCCCGACCCATGTTCTCGCGGATGGCGATGAACTCCATCTCCGGAGTGATGATGCCGGCGCGGGCATACGCCAACTGGGTGACCGCCTTGCCGGCTTTGGCCCGCAGGGTACGGCGGCGACTCGCGGTCAGGCCCGGGAATTCGACCAACCGGTTCTTCTCGGCCTTGCTGGCGTATTCGGCATGCTTGCCGGAGAGGTACCCGTTGTCCTGGGGCTTCACCTCGCGGCCGTCATATTCCTCGACGTCGCCCCTCGCACGGATCCATTCGGATCGCAACGCCGGCAATCCCTCCTCGGGGTGGCCCGTGAACCGGGGATCGCCCCACGGTCCCGAACAATCGTAGACCCGGACCGGGGCGTTGGCCTCCTCGGCCCCGTTCACCGATCGGGTCGGACTCTGCCGGATCTCCCGGAAGGGGACCCGGATCTGCGGATGCAGCGTGCCGCCCACGTACACGCGCTCGGATTGGGGAAGCTGGTCCCGGCTGTGGGGCTCGAAGGAGGTCTTGGGGTCGGCGATCATGGTGGGACGTCTCTCGTTCTGGAAATGGATGCGTGGTCTTCCCGGCGAGCCCCGTCGGGAACCGCCCGGAAGGAGACCTCAGGCGGAAAAGGAGGACGAAGGGTTGTCCCTTCGCCGGCATGATCCGGATCAGGTTCCACGGGTCGAGCGCTGCGGCGCTCCTCTCAGCCGTGGCATCGACGGCTCCCCGAACTCGCGACGACTATGGACCGGGTCCGGGCCCGAGCCAAAAGGAAAGTGATCGCCGACCCCTTTCCTCTCGGCCTCAGGTGGCCGGGACGAAACGCTGGCTCAGGATACAGGCCAGGAAGAGAGCCACATACACCACCATCCCGGCGGGTTCGGGAGCCACGGCCAGAAGATCCACGAGGCATATCCCCGCCAGCAGGCCAGCGACGGTCCGACCCGGGTTCGGCTGGGAGACCTTCAGGATGTGAGTGAGGCTCCAGAGGGTCCAACCCAGGAACATCAGACCTCCCAGGAGGATGCCCCGTCCAGGGGCGTCCCCGTGGACCAGGATCGCCAGCAACGCGGGCAACGCCAGGAATGCCAGGGGCCACCGGGCCATCGGGCCTCGCCGACTCTCGCGACGGGCGACGTAGCTCAGCCCGACGATCCATCCCGCAAGGGCCAGTGCCGCCCACATGGCCTCGCCGGTCAGGCCCTTCTCTCCTGCGGATGCCACGGTCAGTCCGAGGAGGAACCGGCACGCGGCCATGAGCACCGGCGAGAGGGTCGTCCGTTTGTGGAGGGCGTCGTAGAGCACCACCGATGCGGCGAGCAGGACCGCCAGCATCGCTGTCCACAAGCCCTGGACCGCCAGACCGAGGGTGCCGGCCACGATCAGCGACACGCCGGCCTGCCACACCCTCGCCTCGGGGACCGATCCGGAAGGGATGGGCCGTTCCCTTCGGAAACGGCGGTCGAAGTCCGCGTCGAAGGCGTCGTTGAGGACCATGCCGCCGGTGTAGACCAGGCTCGCGGACACCATCACCACCGCGAGGCGACCCGCCTCCAGACCTCCGCCGAGGACTCCGGCCGCAAGACAGTTCGACCAGACCGTCGGCAGATTCGACGCCCGGGCCAGGACCAGCCATGCCCTCCAGGATGGGGTTGTCGGACTCAAGTGCGGGAATTGCCCCCGGTCGGACCGGCTCAGTCAAGGGTCCGGATCTTCACGCCGTCCACCACGCGGTCTCCGGAGGCCATGTTCGTGACCACCACCACCGTGTCCCCCCGCTCCAGCGTCCCATCCTTCATCAATTGCGCCACGGCCTCGTCGACGGTGCGGTCAGGATTCTGGGGATCGAATGCCACCACCCTCGGGATCACCCCCCTCAGCAGCGTCAGGCCATCGGCCGTGGGCCAACGGTCGGCGAAGGCGTAGACCGGCGAGTGCTTGGGTCTCATCCAGGAGGCGAACCGGGCCATGTGGCCCCGCTTGGTGAAGACCAGGATCGCGTCGGCCTTGAGATCGTCGGCGAGAGCCACCGCGCTCCTCACCATCTTCTGTCGGGCCGAGGTGAGTTCCGCCTTCTCCTGATAATTGGCACCACCGCTGCGCTCGATGCGTCGGGCGATGGTGTCCATGACCTCGACGCAGCCCAGCGGATGCCTGCCCACGGTGGTCTCGCCGCTGAGCATGATCGCGTCGGCCTGCTCGAACACCGCGTTGGCCACATCGGTGATCTCGGCCCGGGTGGGCAACGGGTTCTGGATCATGCTCTCCAGCATGTGGGTCGCCACGATCACCGGGCGGCCCAGCTGCTGGCAGGTCTTCACGATCCGTCGCTGGATGATCGGGAGCTCCTGGTAATCGCATTCGATGCCCAGATCGCCTCGGGCGACCATGACGACATCGGCCTCCCGGGCGATGGCGTCGAAATGGTCCACCGCGAACTGATGCTCGATCTTGGCGACGATCTGCGGTTGATGGGCCGACGCGTGACGCCTCAGGACCTGACGGAGCTCCTCGATGTCGCCCGGTTCACGCACGAAGCTCAGGGCGATGTAGTCGACGCCGACCTCCAGACCCAGACGGACATCTTCCCGGTCCTTCTCGGTCAGCGCCGGCAGCGAGACATGGACCCCCGGCAGGTTGATGTGGCGGCGGCTTCCGATCGAACCCTCCGTCAAGACCTCGCATTCGACGGTGTCCTCGGTCTTGCCGAGGATCCTCATCTTCATCTCACCGTTGTCCACGATGAGCGTGTCGCCGGTGCGGACATCCTGCGCGAACCCGTCGTAGCCGACGCTGGTCCACTTGCCTTCGCTCAGGACCCGGCCGCGAACGGTGAAGGTGAACCGGTCCCCGACCGACAGGGGAATCTTGGCAGGGACATCCCCCGTCCGGATGGAGGGTCCCTGGGTGTCGAGCAGGATCCCCACGGCTCGGCGGTGCTTTTCGGCCGCAGCCCGGATGTCCTTCACCACCCGGCGCACCCAGTCGGCCCTGGCGTGGCTCATGTTGAGACGTAGCACGTTCACCCCCGCAAGGATCATCCGTTCCAACATCTCGGCCGATTCGGTGGCCGGTCCCAACGTCGCTATGATCTTGGTCTTTCGGAATGCGTGAAGGCTCATGGGCATGGAGATGTCCACCGTCGGGCGACAGCATCACCCTTCCCGTTCCGGGGTCAACGGCGCTTGGCAAAGTGCCCGCGATTCCCGACGCTGGCCGCCCTGCGATGTCCTCGGATTTCACCCGGTTGCTGGATGCCACGATCGCCCATCTCGAGGCGTTGAAGGTTCGTGGCGTCGATTGGGTGCCCGTCCGCCGGGAGACGGTTGCTTCGCTCCTGACCGGGTTCGGACCGACCCCTGCGTCGCCGTCCGCTTCGAAGGCCCAGACTGGTTCCGGTGCCATCCCCCGTCGTTCCGTTTTCACCCCTCCGCCGGAGTCTCCTCCTGTTCCCTCGGCTCCTTTGCCGACCTCTCCGCCGCCGACCCCGGTCCGCTCCGCAGCCGTCTTGTCCAGATGGTCCAAGGCCGCCGTGGCCGCCGGCGTCCCTGCGCTCCCGCCCTCCGGTCTCCCCGCTTCCGGTTCCCAACCCCTGCCTCCTCCCCTCCCCGCGGATGCCCGGACGGCTGCCATGGAGGAATTGCGGAGCCGGATCCTCGGCTGCACCCGATGCGGCCATCTGGCGGCCTCCCGTCACTCCGTGGTCTTCGGAGTGGGTGATCCGTCGGCGAGGATCCTGTTCGTCGGCGAGGCCCCGGGTGCGGATGAGGACCTCCAGGGAGAGCCCTTCGTCGGAAGGGCGGGGGAACTGCTGACCAAGATCATCGTCGCCATGGGTCTTTCGCGGGAATCTGTGTTCATCGCCAACATCCTGAAGTGCCGACCGGACACCCCCGGACAGTCCTCCGGCAATCGCAAACCCAGGCCCGATGAGATGGCCACCTGTTTTCCGTGGTTGGAAAGCCAGATCGACCTCGTCCAACCGCAGGTCATCGTGGCCCTGGGCGCCACCGCCGCAGAGGGGCTGTTGGGCAAAGGAAACGCCGGTATCACCCAGTTGCGAGGATCGTGGCAGTCGCACCGGGGGATTCCTGTCATGCCGACCTACCATCCGGCCTACCTCCTGCACAATCAGACGCTTTCCGACAAACGAAAGGTTTGGGAGGACATGCTGCTGGTCCTCGAACGCGCCGGATACCCGGTCACCGCCAAACAACGGGGCTACTTCCTGCAGAAAGACTAGGCTTTCCTCCGACCGACCTTCCGTTCTGGCGACGGGGTCGTACGGTTCTCGAGCGCATCGGCCCTGGCCCATTTCCGGTCCTTCTCGGTCACGGCTCCGACCTCATGGGTGGTCAGCCTCAAGGTCACTCGATTCCACCGTATCTCGATGTCCGGATGATGGTCGAGTCTCTCGGAAAGCTCGGCCACCCGGACCACCCGGACCATGGCCGCGGCGAAATCACGGAAGATCTCGGTCCTGACCAGGAACCGTCCTCTGGAAACCCATCCCGGAACGGGAACTCGTGGATCTTTCTTGGTCGCGGTGGGGTCTCCGATCATCCGCCTCCGATCTTAGTGGCCCGTTCCTCCGCCTCAAGTCCGTTGCCCCTTGGGTTCTTCGCAGTCGGCTGGGGACAACCCTCCCGGGTTCCGTCAAAAGCGCTCCAACAACCCCTGGCGGGGGGTTCCAAGCCGCTTGTTCCCAAAACCATTCACAGCCTCGACCCCGTCTGCACACCGTCCCTGTCGGGAAAATCCCTATTTGTCGGGTTTGTTCACGCTCCTTACTAAGGACTTTCTCTTTGAAGATTCTCCAACAATAGTAAGGGGAACATGAAACTGACGATCACCAAGGATCAGCTGCTGGTCGGCCTTCAGGCCGTCCAGAACATCGTGGGCTCACGATCGACGCTCCCCATCCTTTCGAACGTCCTTCTGGAGGCAGGTGATCGCCGACTGTCCCTGACGGCGACCGACCTCGATGTCACGATCACCTGTTCGGTGGCCGCCACGGTAGAAAATCCCGGAAGGGCCACCCTTCCCGTGAAGAAGCTGGTGGACATCACCCGGGAACTGACGGCCAGCGACATCGAGCTCGACATCGATGACAAGTCGGTGGCCTCGATCCGCGCCGGAAGCGCGTTCTTCAAGGTCAACGGGTTGGCCGCCGAGGAGTTTCCGCCGCTTCCGGTGTTCGCCCAGAACCGGACGGTCGTCGTTCCTCAGGACAAGCTCAAGGGCATGCTTCGGAAAACGAGCTTCGCCGTGTCTACCGATGAAAGCCGGTTCGTCCTGAACGGCATCTATTTCAGCCTCAAGGAGAACAAGCTGATCCTGGTGGCCACCGACGGACGTCGTCTCGCCCTCTGCGAGGAGGAACTCGAGGTGTCGCCCGACAACCAAGCCGATTTCATCCTTCCCACCAAGGCGATCAACGAGCTGACCCGCCTGCTGCAGGGAGGCGGCGATGTGGAGGTCAAATTCACCGAGAACCAGGCGTCGTTCGCAACCCGGCCGGCGACCGAAGGCGCCGTGTCGGCCGTCCTGGTGACCAAACTGGTCGACGGCGTCTATCCGAACTACCGCCAGGTCATCCCGGCCGAACCCCTCGAGCGCGTGCCTCTGAATCGGGAGGAGTTCCTGAAGGCCCTGCGTCTGGCCGAGATCATGACCACCGACAAGCAGAATTCGGTGAAGCTGACCTTCAGCCGGAACCAGCTGGCGATCACCGCCAATGCACCCGAGGTGGGCGAGGCCCGTCAGACGGTGGCCATCAAGTACCAGGGCAAGGACTTCGCCATCGCCTTCAACCCGGGCTACCTCATGGATCCGCTCAAGGCGCTCGACACCGACGAGGTGTTCTTCGAGCTGATCGATGAACTGAGCCCGGGCGTGCTCAAGACGCACGAACCATTCCTCTATGTCATCATGCCCATGCGCATGACCTGAAGGGTCGGCAGCACCGAAGCCAGCGGCTAGCCGCAGGCAACGATCAGCAGCAGACACGAACGGAGGAGACCCAGCGCCATCGGCAGGGCGCGAGGGCCACGGAGGATGCACCTCGACGATGGTTCATCAACCGGCGATCGGGACATCGCTCCGAACCGTCGACCGGACGGCAAGTCTTCGGTGACCAGGGAGGCGATAGTCGAATCCGGAGGGCGATCGACGGAGGTGTCGATTCGCGTTCCAAGTTGCTTCGGCGGTCGCCCGGGGGTTTCATCGCAACACCATCCCATGAAGACCCTGTTCCCCTCTCTCGGGACCCTCCTGTTGAGCGTCCTTCTGGCCGCAGGTTGCGCCAGTCCATCGGCATCGGTCGGCACCGGCACCCATTTCAAAGGGCCGGTCGGACTCCAGCTCTACAGCCTCCGGGCCCAATTCACGCGGAATGTTCCGCAGACCGTGGCCACGGTGAAGGGATTCGGAATCCAGGAGGTGGAGCTCGCCGGCAACTACAACCTGAAGAACCCGGCATTCCGCGGCATGCTCGAGCAGGCGGGACTGCGGCCGATAGCAGGCCATTTCCCGATGGACCGGATCACCGGAGACACCGAGGCGGTGGCCCGTGAATGCCAGGAGCTGGGCATCCGGTATGTGGGGGCCGCATGGATCAAGGGCAAGGGCGAGTTCGATGCCGAGGCGGCCCGCAAGGCGGCGGCCGACTTCAACAAGGCCGGCAAGATCCTAGCCGGCCATGGAATCAAGGTCTTCTACCACTGCCATGGATACGAGTTCAAACACCGGGACGCCCAGGGACGCAAGGCGATGGACATCCTCATCCAGGAGACCGATCCCAAGCTGGTCGCCTTCGAGATGGACATCCTTTGGGTGCAATACCCCGGAGAGGACCCCGCCGAATGGCTGGCCAGGTATCCCGGACGCTGGGAGCTGATGCACCTGAAGGATCTGAAGAAGGGCGTGGCCACCGGGTTCCACAATGGGGGGACCGACCCGAACAACGACGTGACCCTGGGGACCGGCCAGATGGATTGGCCGAAGATCCTCAAGGCGGCGAAGAAATCCGGCGTGAAGCATTACTTCATCGAGGACGAATCGGCCTCGAGCGTCGACCAGATACCGCAGTCGTTGAAGTACCTCGAAGGCGTCCGTTGGTGACACGCGCCGAACGACGCCTCGACACGACGGTCCGATGACGATCGGGGCCCGGTCCGACGACACGGATCCGGGCCCCGATGCCGTCCATGATGCAAGAACCGAAGGGCCGGGTCGCCGAAGCTCACTCCGGCTTGGGCATCTTCGAACCGAGTCTGAGGTATTCCCAGAGGGCTCGGATGGTCTTCGGTCCGTCGCCATCCAACACGTCGGCCAGCGCGCTCTTGCCGTCCTCATCGAAGTAGGCCGGCATCTTTGAATTCGGATCGAGCGAAACGGGGTTTCGCAGCCAGCGCCGGTAGAAGTCGGGTTGGAGGCGTTCGAACGAGTGGGCCAGATTGATGCCCGGGGCCTCGAAGACCTGGGTGGCGCCGAAGTCCCCGACGCTGTGGCAGGAGATGCAGGCGAAGCCGCCTGAGGTCCCGACGAGCTTGTGACCGACCTTGGACAGTTCCGCATCCGGAGGATCGTCGGGTCCGGTCACCGGCGCCAAGCCGTGCGCCGTGGCGAGGCCCTGAGCCAACAAGCCGGCGTGGGTGGGAAAGGCGGGCATGCGCGACTCCAGCCAAGGTCGGGGTTTCCACGATTCCGAGCCGGCGATGAACCGGGTCGCCCACTCGGGCTTGAGTTTGCCTCCCAACAGCTCCCACGAGGGAAAGCCTTCGAACTTGCCGTGGCATTCGCGGCAGTTCAGCGAAACCGATTGGCGCTCAAGGAAGTCGGCCGCCGAGTGCCGGGACAGCGAGGAGCGGTCGCTGCGGCCAAAGGCGGCCAGAGCCTGACGATCCGAGGAGGAGAGGGCGAAACGCGGGGCCTTGGAATCGGCCGCAGGCGATTCGGCCAGGCAACCCGACCCCCACGAATCAGGCTTCAATTCGGCCAACGACCGGGCCTTGAAGGCATTCGGAAGATCGAGGGCATGACAGTTCAGACAACCGGAATCCTGGACGAGCTTCTTGCCCCGGGTCACGAGCTCGTCGGTGGCGACCGGTTCCTGGGAGGGAGGCTGATCGGCCACCGATTCGAGAAAGGCCGCGATTTGGGAAGCCTCGTCGGAAGAGAGCCGGAAATCGGGCATCCCGATCCAGGCGAAATGTTCCGAGGGTTTCTTCAGGAAGGCCACCAGGGCTCCTGGGGAGAATTTCGCTCGCACCCCTTTCTGAGAGATCTTGCCGGCCGGAGCCGGAGCCCCGGCATCGGGAGCCACATGGCAGGCGACGCAGTGGAGCTTCTCGTAGAGGGCCTTGCCGGCCTCGATCGATTCCGCGGCCGGAACGGGCACGGCCGGAACGGGGGTCGATGATTTCAGAGAGGCGAGGTAGGCGGCGACGGCCCCGGATTGGCCCACGGCATCGGTCCCGTGGAACAGCCGCGGCATCGGTCCACCGGGACGGATCGATTCGGGATCGGCCACCCATCGGGCGAGCCAGCCGGCCTGCCGCCGCGATCCGATGCCGG
The DNA here is from genome assembly GCA_041177965.1 of Verrucomicrobiota bacterium. GTDB lineage: Bacteria > Verrucomicrobiota > Verrucomicrobiia > Limisphaerales > UBA9464 > SXXZ01. Next base: position 8,968 of record JBEGWF010000004.1, read on the forward strand.
TGAACGCCGGGGCGTCGGCGGCCAGTTCAGGCATGCTCCCCTGGCCGGTGTGACAGCGGATGCAGCGCAGTTCGGCGAACAGATCCCGACCTCTGCGCAACCGATCGGCAGCGGTGATCTCCGGCGTCGGCACGTGGCCGAGGGCCGACACCGGGATGGGATTGAAGGGAACCTCCTTGCTGGACCAGTGCACGCGGACCAGGGCATCGCCGGTCCTGGGGGAGGCGTATTCGGCGACGATCCGATTGGCTCCCTTGTTGAGCCGGACCTTGGGGCTGTCTATCCAGGCCGGGCTCTTGCCGTCCGAGTCGAGCACGACGGCATCGTTGATCGAAAGCTTCAGGTGACCGGTGAAGACCGCGTGGAAGGCGTACTCTCCGCGAAGGTCCACCGAGACATTGCCGGACCAGGTCGAGGTGAACGGTCCAGCGGCAAGGAACGGGGTGGGAGATTCTCCGGACGGAACGAACATCGCGATGCCGTCGACGGATCGGTGGTCCGACATCGGTCCCGAACGCAGGGTCTGAGCGAGGCCGCCCTGGGTTTCGCCGGCGGCTTGGAGGAGGCACGGCGCGACGACGAGGAGGCCGGTCAGAACGGCGGAGATCAGGGAACGGAGCCGGAGTCGGAGAGATCGCACGGACATCACTTTGGGACCGGCTCGGAGAGGGGTCAAGCGGACCGGACCGGGACGAGGAGGACCCCGGGTCAATCGGGCCGGACGATGTCGCCGATCTGGGGACCTCCTTCGACGACGTCGGCAGCAGCGGTGCCCGGGCCGCTCCAACGGGACAGCCGGACCCTGCCGATCCGACGGGAACCCCGGTACACCTCGAGCGACGTTCCCGAAGGAGGCATGGCGCTGAGCGAGTAATCGAGCACGACAAACCGGAGCCGCTCATGGACCTGGACCACGGTGGCCAGGTTTCCGTCCAGAGGTCGGATGACCGCGGGGAACACCGGAGCCGGGGTCAGGAGCCCGGGCGAGCGGGCGCCGGAACAACCGGCAACGACAAGCCCTCCGATGATCAGGAGGACGAGGAACACCGGAACCACCCCGAAGCGGGGAGGCCGATCCGGAAGGTGTCGTGGCATCGACCCAAGCGAAGCAGGCCCAGCGACGGGGTCAATCTCAGGAGTGATGGCCGATCGACGCGCATGCCCCATCCACAGCCGATGGGCTCAACGGGTCCCGGGTCCCTGGGGTTGCTGAGAGGGCCCGGATGGTTATGCTCGAGGTCATGGACTGGCAGCAACCGGCGGCCCTCGGGGTGGTGGGTGTCACCCTCGGGTGGTTCCTCTGGGTCCGATGGTCTTCCCGAAGGCGGCGGCTCCCATGGGACACCGGCGGTGGCGCCTGCGGCTGTGGAGCCGGGGCATCCAAGAACGGGGTGGGATTGGTGGTGAGGGGAAGGCGCGGGGAACGCCCCACGGTGGAGATCCGGTGATGCCGACCCCCCCTCGACAGGTTCCGATCGGAGATCGCGTGCCGCGACCTGCCGCGCCGATCCAGCGACCCCCCCGGGACCGGACCGGTGTTCCGAGCCTTCTCTGTCTGGGGTTCCTCCTGTGGGCGACCCCCTCGACCGGATTCCCGGAGGGATCCAAGGATCTCCGCCCATCCACGGACAAACCCCAGGAAAGCCCGGCCGAGGCCCAAGGCCGCGAATGGTCCCGAAGGCTCCGGACGTCGGCCCCCGAACAACCGTCGACGAACCAGGCGGTACTGCGGATCAGGACCCGGGAGGGCCGGAGAAAGGTGCCGGTCACGGTGATCACCCGACCCGGATCGGACCGGTGGTCGGTGGAATACCGTGTCGCAGGCGATGGAGCGGCCGATCCGGTCCAGGTGGCGATCATCCATCATCACAGCCAGGGTCCGCCGAGCTTCGAAGTGAATTCCCCAGCGGCGACACGGGGGACGGCGGACGAGGGCAGGCCCGGAGCAGGGCCGAAGGCCGGCGACCAGTCGGTCGGAGGCAGTGATTTTCTGTTGAAGGAGCTCGGCATGGAATTTCTCCACTGGCCCGAACAACGGATCCTGACCCGCGAACTGAGCAATGGTCGGTGGTGTCGGGTGCTGGAGAGTCGGTCCGGGAGAGCCGACGGACCCGCGGCGGTGCGATCCTGGATCGACGAGAAGTTGGGGGTGGTCCTGAGCGCCGAGGTCTACGATTCCCGTCAGGTGCGCATCAAGCATTTCTCGGTCACCCAGTTCCGAGAGCTGGCCGACCGGTGGACCTGCAGCGTCAGCATGGTGGACGACCTGCGAGGGACCAAGACCGAGCTCTCGTTCGATGGTCCGCCTCCGAGGTGATCCCTCCGGCGGTCTCAGGTGGTGGCGGTCGATGCCTTCGGAGGTGAACCGGCGACCGCGACGGCACCGGGAGCGGACTGCGAGACCAGCTCCGCGAGGGTGACGGAGTTCGCGGCCAGCCCCTCGGCCTGACGGACCGCTTCGAGCGCACGGGAGACCGGGATCCGCCCGGTGTCCTCGGCGGTCGAAAGGTCGCGCCCATGGGCCGTCCGTACGGCCAGCAAGATGGCGAGGACCGTCAGGTCGGGCAGGGGCTTGGCAGGAACATACGTGGTGTCGGTCCCGGTCGTTTCATGGAGGAGCCCTGCTGCCGACAGTGAACGGAGGAGGTTCGAGGCCAGACGCGGAGGGATGCCCAGCTGGTTGGCCAACGCTGCGGCCCCTGCGGGACGTTCGCCGCGCTGGAAGGCCTGTCCGATGGCCGTCATGAGCCGTAGCGCCGCGAACTCGCGTCCGTTGTGGTGGATGGATTCGGCCTGACGTTCCTGCAGGTAGGCTCCCCGGTTCTGGAAGACGTAGGCCACCTGGGATCCGAAGAGGAGGATCAGCCAAGAAAAATACAAACCCAACAGGAACAAAGGAACCGCACCCAACGAACCATAGATTTTTGAGTATGTGACCACCCTAGTATTGTAAAGTGCTCCCAGTTGGGTGTTGCCCCACCACAGCGTTGCGGCCACGGCGGCCCCCACGGCGGCGGCCCGAGGATCGACCCGGGTGTTGGGCATCAGGAGATAGAAAAGGCCGAAGGCGAGGGTCAGGGTGACGATGGGCAGCAAGGCCGTGTTGAGCACGCCCAACAACGGGAGCTGCTGCATCCATTCCACCCGATCGAAGGTCGCCCGGACATAGCTGGAGGTGGTCACGAGGGCGAGGACCGCCGGGCCCAGCGTCAGGACCCCCCAGTAGAGGAGGATGCTGTTCCACCAGGAGCGGGATCGGGTGACTCCCCAGATGTCGTTGAAAGCGGCCTCGATGGTCCTCATCAGGGAGATCGCGGCGAAGACCAAACCGATCATCGCGGTGACGCCGATGGTGCCGAAGCGGATGTTGGAGACGTAGGTGACGATGTTGGTGACCACCGCTTCCCGCGAGGCATCGGCCCCCTGTTGTCCGGAAAGACCCAGTGTGGGAGCCACGTGTTGGACCAACTGGGCGATCCAATGGTCGATGGCGGTCTTGGCGTTGGAGATCTGGAAGAGCGCCAGCATGCTGACCGACACCGCCAACAGCGGCACGAGGGCCATCAGGGTGGTGTAGGCGAGGGCGGAGGCCCGGACCTGGCAGCGGTTCTTCCAGAAGAACCGGAAGACCAACGCCCAGAAGTGGGTGAACTTCTGAAGGGGGGAGAGGGATTCCGGATCGGGATGGGCCGGAAGGCCGTCGCGAAGGGTGGCGGTGACATCGGCCTTGATCTGGTGGAGACGCGAGGATTGGGCCACGGGTTCATCCTATCGGGCACCGAAGGGTTTGGGCAATCCTCCAAACCGGCCGGCACACGGTGCCCGAGGTCCGGGCCGGAACGGTTCAGGGGATCGGTCGAGTGCGCCGTGCTTGGTTCAGCGGGTGTATCGAAGTCCGCGGGTGGGGGCTGGCCGGCCCGGTCCCCGGTCCCGCCTCGTCTCGAGAAGCCCTCCGCCACTCCCTCCCGATCCTCCCACCGGAAAGGGTCCGGAAGGGCCAAGTCCGGCGAAGGAAGGGACGACCGGCGTCCATCCGTTCAGAGGTCGCCACAGCATTGATTGTGGGCTCCGGGTGCGTCCTGGTGTTCTTCGGGGCAGCAGGCCTGATCCTCGGCCGGTGCGGCCGGTGCCGGTGCCAGGATCCGTTTCAGGAACAGGCTCAAGACCGAGACGTCGGCCGGGGTCACTCCACTGATGCGCCCGGCTTGACCAAGGGTGGTCGGTCGAATGGATTGGAGTTTGGAACGGGCCTCGGTCCGCAGGTTGGGCACCTGGCCGAAGTCGAGGCTGGGAGGAATCCGCTGCTCCTCCCAGAGGCGGAGTCGATCGACTTCCGCTTCCTGCCGTAGGATGTAGCCGGCGTATTTCAAGGCGATCTGGACCTGGAGGGTGACCTCGTCGGAGAGATCGTTCCGTCGACCGGGCAGGGAGGCGTAATCCACCTCGGGCCGCTTCAGGAGGTCGGACAGCAGGTCTTGCCCGTGTCGGGTGGTTTGGAGGCGATGGATCTCGTCGTCGATCGATCGGAGCTTGGCCGCAAACCGGTCGAACGACCGCTGGGGGAGGAGCCCGATGTCCTTGCCGATGGGGCTCAAGCGTTGGTCGGCATTGTCCTGGCGGAGCAGCAGGCGGTATTCGGCCCGGCTGGTGAACATACGGTAGGGCTCCTGGGTCCCTTTGGTGACCAGGTCGTCGATCAGCACACCGATGTAGGCCTGATCCCGTCCCAGAACGATCGCCTCCCGGTTTTGAACCCGGCGAGCGGCGTTGATGCCGGCCATGAGTCCCTGCGCGGCCGCCTCTTCGTAACCGGACGTTCCATTGATCTGCCCGGCGAGGAAGAGGTTCCGACAGCATCGGGTCTCGAGGCTGGGGAGCAGTTGGGTGGGATCGGAGAAGTCGTACTCGACGGCGTAAGCCGGCCGGAGGATCTCGGCCTGTTCGCAGCCGACGATGGATCGGACCATCTCGATTTGGACCTCGAAGGGCAGGCAGGTGGAGAAGCCGTTGACATACATCTCGTCGGTTGCGATCCCCTCGGGTTCCAGAAAGATCTGATGGCGTGGCTTGTCGGCGAAGCGGACGAACTTGTCTTCGATGCTCGGGCAGTAACGCGGACCGACCCCCTCGATCACACCCGAATACATCGGGGAGCGGTGTAGGTTCTTGAGGATGATGTCCCGGGTGCGGTCAGTGGTATGGGTGAGGTGGCAGGGGGCTTGGCCGCCATTCCGAGCCAAGACCGACCCCGGGGGATAGGTGGAATCGGGGCCCGGTGGCACCGGATGTTCCACGTGGAACAAAGGATCGTTCCAGAGATCCTCCTTCCAATACGTGAACCAAGGGACCGGTTCATCACCGTGTTGGGGCTCCATCCGGGTCAGGTCCACCGAGGAGCGCACCAATCGGGGCGGGGTTCCGGTCTTGAGACGCCCAAGACGGAGGCCGATCTCGGCGAGCGACCCGGACAAACCGGTTGCGGCCGACTCCCCGGCCCGCCCACCGGCCTGCTGATTGGCACCGATGTGCATCAATCCCCTGAGGAAGGTGCCGGTGGTGATCACCACGGTTTCGGCGTGGAACTGGACCTCCATGGCGGTCTCGACGCCCACGACACGTCCGTCCCGGTGCAGGAGACGCACGGTCTGGCCCTGTTTGCAGTCCAACAGGGGCTGCCGCTCGCACACCCATTTCAGACGGAATTGATAGGCCTTCTTGTCGCACTGGGCCCGAGGAGCCCAGACCGAAGGTCCCTTCTTGGTGTTGAGCATGCGGAACTGAAGTCCGCACAAATCGGTGGTCTTGCCCATCTCGCCTCCCAGAGCATCGATCTCACGGGCCAAATGTCCTTTGGCCAGACCGCCCACGGCCGGATTGCAGGACATCTGACCGATGGTGTCCAAGTTGAGGGTGAGGAGCAGCGTCTGGCATCCCATGCGGGCCGAAGCCAAAGCAGCCTCGACACCGGCATGACCCGCACCGACGACAATCACGTCATAGCGTTTGGGATAGACGAACATGGGCCGGAGGGTATCGAACGGGGCGAAATCATCAATCCCGGTGGAATTGGACCCGGCGAAAAGCGTGCCTCGAGGGGTCACAACAAATACTCCTTCAGACAGTAAAAATAACGTTAATTACTTCAAAAAAAGCTATTTAAATGTTAAAAAGCAAACCGATAACGATATCGCCATTAAACTTGGCCCATCGGTGCGGTCCGGGAATTCCGGGAAGGAGCACGGAGGCGGAGCCAGTGATCCGATCCTCTGGAAATCCATCGATGGCCCTTTGCGGTACTGGAATGGCACCGGAATCGAAGGCTCCTCGTCGATGCTTCCGGGTTCGAGGTCACGGACAAGGCTCGAGAGGAGCCCATTTCGGGGCTTGCCAAGTCGGGGATTTGGAGTTTACTGGCATGGAATCCTAATCAAGTCATCCTATGAAACTGATTGTTGCCGTTGCGGCCATGGCCGCTCTGACCACCGCCACCTTCGCCAAGGAAGTCACCCTCACCGGTGAGGGCAAGTGCTTGAAGTGCGCCCTCAAGAAGGCCGACAAGTGCCAGAACGTGGTCGAGGTGAAGGAAGGCGAAAAGACCGCCACCTACAAGCTCACGGGCGATGTCTCGAAGGGTTTTCACGGCGAGATCTGCAGCCAGACCAAGAAGGTGAAGGTCACCGGCAATCTCGACAAGGAGCACGGCGAACTGGCCGTCACCAAGATCGAGGCCGTGAAGTAAGTTCGGGAGTCATCCCGATCCCGGTCCCGACCCGATCCAGACCGAGGGCCCACAGGTAAGGGCATAAGCGAAAACCCGCCATAAGGCGGGTTTTTTCGTGGAAGCCCCGGACCGCCTGCGAGCAAGAGCCGCACATTCAGGGGTCGGGATGGTTGGCCGACATGGATTCGAACCATGACTAAGGGCTTCAAAGACCCCTGTGCTGCCATTACACCATCGGCCAGTGGTCCCGGCAGATTACGACCGGGCTCCGACGGCTGGAAGGCAATTCGATGGCCCAGGCGTGGGACGATGGCCGGAGTCATCCCGGGTCCTTGTCGCATCGCTGGAGGTGAAGCAGGTCGCCGGCCTGACGGGGATCGGTGGGTGGATTTGCCCAAGACGCGGGATCGCCAAAGGCCCGGTGGATGACTATGCTGACGAAGCATCAACACCGATCCGCCATCCTCCGAGGGGTTGCCCATCCCAACGGATCCCGCGCCCTTGAGGCCCCGTTGGTCGCGGCTGGCCGTGATCGCCGGAGTTCTTTCCGTCCCGTCGTTCGCGCTGGTGCTCGTCCTTCCCGGCTGGTTGTTCCAGCGCATGGTGTCCTTCGAGATGGAGGGTATCGGACCGGTGTTCGTGACCTTGCTGGCGGCGGTTTGGGCCGGCTTTGTCGGCGGCATCTTCGGCGGCTTGGCGGTGCGGCGGCTTCAGGGAACGGATCCGGGATCCAAAGGGAGGGGATGGGCCGTCTTCGCGACGACGGGATCCCGTGGGCTCCTGATGGTGGTCGGAGGAGCGCTCGGATCGGTGGTGCTCGGGAGAGGAGGGGTCGAAGACGGGGATCCCGAATTCCTCCTGCCCCGATGGATCGCCGGATTCGCCGCCACCCTGTGGTTGGCGGGCGCCTATGTCCGTTCGAGGATCCGCCGGGTCCGGAAGCCACGAACGGGCCGCGGATGGTGGGTCTTCGGTGGTGGGCTCCTGCTCCACCTGCTGCTGATCGCAGCGCTCCCCGTCTCGCTCTTCCAGGCCTTCGTCACCTTCCGCCCGGAGGTCGTCCGCGGAGGCGGCCAGAACCGACGGTACGAGGGACCCAGTCGACCCGGGCTCTACGCGCAGAGGGAATTGCGCCTGGGCCCGGCCGACTCGGTGAAGACCACCGTGGTTGTCCGGTGGTGGGAGAAGGGAAAACCCCGGGAACTCGCCCGCCGCGAGGTTCCTGCCGCCGCGACCCTGGAGTGGCTGCTGATCGCCGCTCCCGGCGACTCGAACCGTGTGACCCTGCGCTGGAGCCAGCCCGCGACCCCGACCCCGCAGGAATGGCCGCTCGAGCTGCCCGCCGGCGCCGATCTGGCTCCCGTCCTCGAGCCGAGGATCATCAGTCTCCGTCCCGGGGATAGGACCGGCCTGTGGATCTTCCAGGACTTCGATCGACCGACTCCGATGGCCCCGGATGCGACTCCGGAACGGGCCGTCGAAGTGATTCTGGAGGCGCGATCGGCCCCCTGATCCTGATCGACCGCTCAGGCCCGCGAGACCTCCTCGATGGCCTGGAGGCAGTACCATTTCACGGCGTCGCTCATCGGAGGTTCCAGCCGGTCCAACGCCTCGGGTGAGCACCAGCGGATGTCGAGGTGTTCCTCGGCGGCCAGTGCCAGCGAACCCCCGACGGGCCGGGCGAAATAGATCATGCCGATATGTTCGTGGGTGTCGGAGATGCGATGGATGTCGAGGAAACGCGGCGCGATCAGGGCGCGGGTTCCCGCCTCGGTCGTCGGAGGACGTTCGCCCAGCAGCTCGATCTCCAGGCCGCTTTCCTCGCGGGCTTCGCGCAGTGCGGCCTGTTCCGGGTCCTCATCCAGTTCGATGTGGCCGCCGATGGGCAGCCATTTCCCGAGCTTCCGATGCAGGATGACCAGCACTTGGCCGTTCTGGACGATGAAGAGGGCCACGGTGAAGTCGATCTTGTCGTGGAGGTGCGGCATGGCGGGCGGGGTGGGTGGGATACGGTGCCGCGGAAAGCGGCGATGATCGGCGAGGAGCCGGGGCGAAAAACACTCCGGTGCGGTGGGGATGCCCGTCAATCGTAACCGAACGGTGCGCCCTGCGGTCTGTCTGGAATATCCGGTGTCCAAGAGACGCCCCGATCCAACACCAACGCCATGAACCGTACCTCCCTCGCCCCGCTGTTGGCCGTCTGTGGCCTGATCCTCTCCACCTCCACCGGGTCGCTCCTGGCCCAGAACGATGCCGCGGCACCTCAGCAAGGGGGCCAGGGTGGCCAGGGCGGTCCCGGCGGCCGACAGGGTCGCGGCAATTTCGATCCCGAGCAGATGCGCCAGCGGATGATGGAGCGCCTCCGGGAGCAACTGGGCGTGAAGGATGACGCCGAGTGGAGCCTCATCGAGGCCCGCATCAAGAAGATCAATGAATCCCGGTCCGGCATGGGCCGCGGGTTTGGCGGCTTCGGCGGCTTCGGCGGACCCGGCGGACCCGGTGGCGGACCCGGTGGCGGACCCGGTGGTCAGGGTGGTCGTCAGGGCCGCGGCGGTTTCGGTCAGCCGAATCCGGATGCCGAGGCCCTCCAGACGGCCCTCGACTCCGGCGGCTCGGCCGACGACATCAAGGCCAAGCTGGCCACCTACCGCGCCTCCGCCAAGCAGAAGGAGGCGCAGCTCGAGAAGGCGCAGGACGAGCTCCGCCAATTGCTCTCGGTCAAACAGGAGGCCCGGGCGGTCCTGATGGGTCTTCTCAAGTAGGTCCCGGACGGGCCAGCCACCCCGGGAGGGGTGCTTGTCGGAGGGTCGGGAATCACGCGGGTCCAGCGCCGCGGGTCTTGGCCGGCTTCATCAAGCGCCGCCTCCCGGTCCCATTGCGGCGGAAGAGCGGATCCCGTTTCCGGGCCGCGCCCCCCGGGTCCGGACCTCCCATCGCATCGATACACCCCAGCACCATGCCTGAAGTCTCCCCGCCGACCCAGACCCTCCTCGACCGGATGATCGCCGAGCGGCAGCTCACCGCCAGCGATGCGGCCGCGTTCGCCCAGGCCCGGTCGGTCCCGGGAGGAACGGCGTCCGAGGAGCCGACCGAGCGCGAGGTCCTCGAATGGCTGGCGCGAGAATACGGCGTGGGATTCCTGCCGCTCGACTCGGTCGAGGCCGAGCGTGAGGTGCTCGCGCTGTTCCCGGCCCGCATCCTCCTCAAGGAGGAGCTCCTGCCGCTCCGACGCGACCAAGGCACCATCGAGGTCGCCACCTGCCGGCTCTTCGCGACCCGCGGCCTCGATACGCTCCGCTCCCTCACCGGTCAGCGGTTGCGCGTGGTGCTGGTCCCCCGCGAGTCCCTCCTGCGGGAGATGAAGAAGAACCTCGGGGTCGGCGCCGACACCATCGGCGCCCTCGACGAGGAGAAGACCGTCCAGGTCGTCGACGAGAACGCCGAGGACTCGAACCTCGATGCCGGCGCCGAGGACGAGGCGTCGATCATCCGCTTCGTCAACCAGGTGCTCAAGGACGCCATCGAGCTGCGGGCCTCCGACATCCACCTCGAGCCCTTCGAGCACGAGTTCCGGATACGTTACCGCATCGACGGCGAGCTCCAGGAAATCCCCCTGCCCGCGCAGCTCAAGCAGTTCCAGCCGGCCATCGTGTCGCGGGTCAAGATCCTCAGCCACCTCAACATCGCCGAGAAGCGGCTGCCCCAGGACGGCCGCATCAAGGTCCGCATCGAGGACACCGAGGTCGACATCCGCGTCTCGGTCATCCCGATGCTGCACGGCGAGGCGGTGGTGATGCGTCTCCTGCGCCAGAACTCCACCCTGAGGGGCCTGGCGCAGATCGGCCTGGGAACCCGCGAACTCGAGTGCTTCCGCCGCGTGCTCGACCTGCCCCACGGCATCGTGCTGGTGACCGGACCCACCGGCAGCGGCAAGACCTCCACGCTCTACACGGCGTTGAACGAGATCAACGACGAGGTCCGCAAGATCATCACCATCGAGGATCCGGTCGAATACCAGCTCCGGGGCGTCAACCAGATCCAGGTCTCGGAGAAGGCCGGTCTGACCTTCGCCCGCGGATTGAGGTCCATCCTGCGGCACGATCCCGATGTCGTGCTCATCGGCGAGATCCGGGACCGCGAGACCGCCCAGATCGCGGTGCAGGCCTCGTTGACCGGTCATCTGGTGTTCTCGACCTTGCACACCAACGACGCTCCGGGAGCGCTGACGCGCCTGGTCGACATGGGGGTCGAGCCCTACCTCGTGGCCTCCTCGCTCGAGGCCGTCCTGGCCCAGCGCCTGGTCCGCGTGCTCTGCACCCATTGCAAGGTCCCGGACACCTCGGCCAATGCCCAGGCCTTCCGCTCCCGCATGGGCATCGCACCGGGGGTGCCGCTCTACCGGGCGGTGGGATGTCGCGAGTGTCGGCAGACGGGATTCTTCGGGCGGCATGCGATCTTCGAGTGGATGGACACCGACGAGACCATCCGACGGCTCATCCTCGAAAACGCCTCCACCGACCAGATCCGGGCCGCCGCCCGGGCCGGCGGCATGAGGACCCTGGCCGAGGACGGCTGGCGCCTGGTGGCCCAGGGGATCACGACCGTCGAAGAGGTGCTGAGCGTCACCACCGACAAGGAAACCCCCGCCCCACGGCCGGCGTCCGATCCGTCGGGTGCCATCGACGCCCCCGAGTCCGGGCAGCCCGCCCCCGGAGATGCCCGGAATCGGCAGGCATCGGGCTCCCCTCGTCCGCGTTCCTGAACCATGCCGACCTTCTCCTACCGAGCATTGCAGGCCGACGGACGACTGGCCGATGGCACGACCGAGGCGGCCAGCCGACCGGAGGCGCTGCGCGCCCTCGAGGCCCGGGGGTTGCGGCCGGTGAGCGTCACCGAGTCCCGCGGTCGGGGCGGACGACCGGTCCAGCCCTCGAGGGAGGCCGCATCCCCGGCGCAGGGTCTGCCGGGATTCTCGCTCGGCGCCCCCAAGGTCAGCTCCGTCGAATTGGAGAACTTCACCCGATTGCTCTCGAGCCTGTTGTCGGCCGGGGTCCCGTTGAGCCGGGCGCTGACCATCCTCGGCAAGGAGGCGGCCTCGCCGGTGGCGGCGGCCAAGTGGCAGGAGATCCACGGCCTGGTGGTCGACGGCATGTCGCTGGCCAACGCGATGGCCCGCTCACCCGACACCTTCCCGAAGGTCTACACCGCGATGGTCGAGGCCGGCGAGGCCGGAGGATTCCTCGACGTGGTGCTGGCGCAGATCGCCGATTTCCAGGCCCGCGAGAAGGAGCTCCGTTCCAAGGTGCTCACGGCCATGATCTACCCGGCGGTGCTGCTGCTGATGGCCATCGTGGTGCTGACCGTGCTTCTGGTCTTCTTCATTCCCAAGTTCCAGAAGGTGTTCACCAGCGTGAAGGGCGCCCTGCCCCTGGTCACCCGCATCATCATCGGGGCCAGCGACATCCTGAGATCCTACGGATTGCTGGTCGCCGTGGGCGTGGTGCTGGGGGCGTTCTTCCTGAGGACCTGGATCCTGTCGCCGGCCGGGCGCCGTGTCTGGGAAGGCCTGACACTGAAGGCTCCGGTGGTGGGGCCGCTCAGCGCCCGATTCGCCATGGCCCGGTTCTGCCGGATGCTGGGGACGCTGATCGGCGCCGATGTGCAGCTGGTGCAGGCGCTGAATGTCGCGCGGCGCTCCATCGGCAACCAGATCCTCGTCGATGCGGTCGCCCGGTCGATCGACCAGGTCCAGCAGGGCGGCCGCCTGGGTCAGAGTCTGGCGGAGTGCCCGACCCTGTTCAGCGGCTCGGTGATGGAGATGATCTCGGTGGCGGAGGAGAGCGGTCGTCTCGACGTTGAATTGATCCGCATCGCCAACGTCACCGAGAGCGAACTCGATCGACGCCTGAAGACCGCGGTGGCCCTGGCCGAGCCGCTGCTGCTGTTCCTGATCGCCGGCTTCATCGGCTTCATCTTCATCGGCATGCTGCTCCCGGTTTTCTCGCTCCAAGACTACATCAAGTGATCCCCACCGATTCCATGAACCCGAACCCCTCCGCCCTTCGCCCGGCCGCCGCCGGCCGCAGGTCCCGCCGCCGTCGCGGCTTCACGCTCGTCGAGATGCTGCTGGTGATCACCATCATCGGCATCCTCGCCGCGCTGGTGGTCCCCAAGATGATGGGCCGCAGCGAGCAGGCCCGCCAGTCGGCGGCCCGGGCCGACATCGCCTCGATCAAGACCGCGCTCGATGCCTACGAGGTCGACAACGGAAGCTATCCGAAGGCCCTGGCCGACCTGCTGCAGGCCCCCCGCCAGGCCAGGAACTGGCGCGGTCCCTACCTCGACAAGATCCCGCAGGATCCCTGGGGCAACGAGTACCAGTACGCCCAGCCCGGGCGGCAGAACGCCAACTCCTTCGACCTGTCCTCCATCGGGCCGGACGGCAAGGCGGGAACCGACGATGATTTTGGCAACTGGACGGCCAAGTGAACCGAAGGGTCCCGCGGGAGGGCGTCCGTCGGCCCCCGGGGATCACCGATCGCGATCCGGCCGGTGCGCCTTCAGCCTGATCGAGATGATCCTCGTGATGGCCCTGCTGGTGGTGGCCGTGTCGATGGTCTCGCCGCGCCTGTCGGGATTCATCCGTGGCCGGGCCATCGAATCGGAGGCCCGCCGCCTGCTGGCGGTGACCCATGCGGCGCGAAGCCGGGCCATCGCCGAGAGCCTGCCGGTGCTGTTGTGGCTCGACGCGGCGACGGGGCGCTACGGCATCGAGCGCGAGGATCGGGGAGCCGATGGCGATCGCCTGTCCCAGGAATTCACGGTGGACGACCAGCTCCGGATCGCCTTCGACCGGGCCCAGCGCCTCATCGGTCAGACGCTCACCGGCACCCGGGTCCCCACCCTCATCCCGGGTTTCTCCAATCAGCGGACCGCGGTGGGGACCCGGACCGAACCGTCCATCCGGTGGCTGCCGGACGGATCGATCGACGAAGACAGCCCGAACGCCCTCCGCATCGAGGATGCCGATGGCACGGTGCTGTGGCTCATCGAGGCCTCGGACCGCCGTCATTATGAAATCCGGACCGGTCTCCAATGATCGCGGGCGTCGGTGTCGGCAGCGTGGCTACACGCTGGCCGAGACGCTGGCGGCCCTGCTGTTCCTGGCCATCGTCATCCCGGCGGTGGTCGAGGCCCTGCACGTGGCCGGACGCGCGGGCACGGTGTCGGTCCGTCGCGCGGTCGCGTCGCGCATCGCCGAGCGGGTGCTCACCGAGGCCACCCTGTACACCAATCTCAACAGCACCGCCCAGAGTGGCACCCAGGTCGAGGGCGCTGTGGATTACCAATGGACGTTGACGCGGGAGAACTGGGTCCAGAGCACCCGACTCCCGCAGATCACCGCGGAGGTGCGATTCCTCACCCAGGGCCAGGAATCGTCGGTGCGGCTCTCGACCCTGGGCCACCCGGTCGACGCCATTCCCGGCGGCGGACCCACCACCACCCGATGAGCCACCGCCGTCGATCCAGGACCCGGGACCGCCGCGGATTCACGCTGATCGAGCTGATCCTCTCCATCGGCGCGGCCGCGCTGATCCTCATCGTCGCCAACCAGGTGCTCTTCACGAGCCTGCGGCTCCGCGACCGGGTCTCCGATGCCGTCGAGGCAGCGGCTCCGCTGGAACTGGCGCTCGATACCCTTCGGCTCGACCTTCAGGGGGCGGTGACGCCGAAGACCAACGGCCTGATGTCCGGTTCCTTCAGGGCCGGCAACCTCTCGAGCACCGTGAACTCCCAGCCGGTGTCCCTCGAGTTCAACACCACCACCGGCACGATGCGCCCCGCCGAGCCTTGGGGTGCGGTCCAGAGGGTCTCTTATGGTCTGAGGAACTCGGTCGATGGGGGGCCCGGGGCGATGGACCTCTACCGCGGGATCACCCGCAACCTCCTGTCGTTGTCGACCCCCGAGGTCGAGGACCAGTTGCTGTTGCGCGATGTCCTGCGGATGGACGTGGAATCCTACGACGGCCTGCAGTGGCAGTCCCAGTGGGACACCTCCGACACCTCCGGCCTCACGACCAACCTGCCCGTGGCCGTCCGTGTCCGGCTGCAGCGGGGCGACTCGTGGGGGCCGAATGCGGGCGCCGTCGAACTGCTGGTGCCCATGGGTACCCAGAGCCGGACCAACTCCACCAGCACCGTCGGAGGCTGACCATGCACGTCCGCTCCATCCCTCCCGCCGAGCCCCCGACCAGGGTGCCTGCGACACCGCGCCTCCAGGGCGCGCGGGCCTCGGTGCTCGTCGTGGTGCTCTGGATCACGGCGGGGCTGACGGCCCTGGTCCTGTACTTCGCCGCGTCGATGGGTCTCGAACTGCGGGCCTCGGCCAATCGTTCGGCCGATCTGGCGGCCGGCCAGGCCATCGAAGGAGCCGCCCGCTACGTGGGCTGGGCGCTGGCCAATTTCGCGACCAACGGGATGATGACCACCAACTTGCAGTTCGTCTGCGAGGCCCTGCCCATCGGCGAGTCTCGGGTGTGGATCCTCGGCCGGAACCCGGCAGGACCGGAAACGGGCCTGAACCAGGTGGTGTTCAACCTGCAGGACGAGGCGGCCCGCCTGAATCTCAATCGGGCCAATTCCAACGCGCTGTCCATGCTGCCCGGGATGACGACCGAGTTGGCGGCGGCCATCGTGGACTGGCGCAGCACCAATGGAACCCTGCAACTGGGCTACTCCAGCCTGGGGTACGATGCCAAGAGGAGCCCCTTCGAGACCGTCGATGAACTGCGCCTCGTCCAAGGGCTCACGATGGAACACCTCTTCGGGGACGATCGGAATCTCAATGGGATGCTCGATCCGGGAGAGCCGAGCCTGAGCGGCTCCCTGTTCTCGACCCCTGGCCTGCTCGACACCACCACGGTCTTCAGTCGGGAGCCGAACTTCCATGCCGATGGCACCCTCCTCACCAACGTCAACACCCGGGCGCAGATCCAGGGCCTCCTCGAATCGGCCTTCGGGACGGGTCGAAGCCGGGAGATCCTGACCCGCCTGGGCTTCACCCAGGGCCAGGGCCAGGGCGGTGGGCCGGGCGGTGGCGGCGGGGCGGCGGGCACTCCGAATTTTCCGAGCCTGCTCCGGTTCTACCTCAACAGCGGCCTCAGTCAGGACGATTTCGAGCGGATCGCCCCGGAATTGTGCATCACCACCAACGCCTACACCTATGGCCGGGTGAATCTCAACACCGCCAACGCCACGGTCCTGACCGCCGTGTTCGTCGGAGCGGGCCTTTCGCAGGAGGCGGCCGAAGGGGCGGCCTCGACCCTCGTCCGTTACCGGGACCAGAATCCCCAGAGCCTCGACTCGATCGCCTGGATGGTGGCGGCGCTGGGTCGCGATCATCAGGCCGTAACCACTTTGGCTGGCCGCGATCTCCTTACGACGCGAAGCTTCCAATATGGAGCCGACCTGGTGGCCGTGGGCCCCTTGGGACGCGGCTACCGTCGGGTGAGGCTTGTGTTCGACATCAGCGATGGAGTGCCCAAGATCATCCACCGTCAGGATCTCAGCCGTCTGGGCTGGGCATTGGGGGACCGTGTCCGTCAGCAGATCGATCGACAGGACGATTCCCAGGCAATGACCCGGGTCACCCCATGATGCATCTCCTCAAACCAGGCTCCCGTCCGCGAAAGGCTCCTCAGGCCGTCCTTGGGCTTTCTTGGGAGGGCCGTCGTCTCGAGGGCAGCCTGGTCAGGCGCACCCCGCAGGGTCTCCAGACGGTGGCAGCCTTCGAGGTCGAGCTCTCGGTGGACATCGATTCGGGCGATCCGGAGACCATCGGCCGCGAACTGCGGGCCCGACTCGACGAGGCGGGCATCCGCGAGCGGTCGTGCGCCGTGGTCGTGCCCGTCTCGTCGCTCCTGGTCACCCAGACCGAGATCCCGGTGCTTTCCGAACTCGACGCCCGGAGCCTGCTGCAACTGGAGGCCGAGAAGGGCTTCCATGCCGATCCGGCCACGCTCCAGATCGCCGATTCGCGGTGCACCCGGGGCGTCGGTGGCGAGGCGAGCCAATGGGTCACCCTCGCGGCGCTGCCGCAGGCCAGGCTGGCCTCCCTCGAGCGGTGGACCCGCGCCGCCCGGCTCCGGCTGGTCAGCATCTCCTCGACCGTGTGCGAGCTGCAACCACCCGGCGATCCCTCCTCCGAGGGTGTGATCGCGCTGCACCTGGGTTCCGGACCCGGGCCGGTCACGCTCCAGGCCTCGGCCGGGGGAGGCATCCTGGCCCTGCGCTCCTTCGAAGGGGTGGCCGACGATGCATCGGGTCGGGCCGTCCTTCAGGCTGAAGCCGTGGCCCGGGAGGTCCGCATCACCCTGGGTCAGCTTCCCGAACCCTGGAACACCTCCATCCGCAAGGTCCTCATCCTCGGTCCACAGGCGCTGGCCGAATCGCTGGCGGGTGGATTGTCCTCCCGATGGGCGGCCTCCGGTTTCCGGGTGCACATCCATGTTCCGCAGGTCTCCGGGCTCCCGCAGCAGCCGGCCCCACCGGCCTCGGCCGTCGTGGCCGCCCGGGTCCTGGCCGCCCGGCCCGCGACCCTCGAATTCCTGCCGCCGAAGCCGTCGGTGTTCCGGCAATTCCTCGCCCGGCACGCCCAGGGCCCTCGCCGCACGGTCTGGACCGTCACCGGGGCGGTGACAGCCGTGGCGGTGCTCGCGTTCCTGGTCCAGCAGGTCCAACTCTCGCTCCTCGAATCCCGTTGGGCCGGCCTCTCGGGCAAGGTCCGCGAACTGGAGCGCATCCAGCAGGATCTGCGGCAATTCCGCCCCTGGACACCCGAGGCCGCCCGGGGCCTGTCGATCCTCGAGGCGCTCACCAGCGCCTTCCCCGAGAACGGATCGGTCACCGCCAAGGTCATCGAGATCCGCGAGTCCGGCGAGGTGGTCTGCAGCGGCACGGCCACCGACAGTCCGTCCTTCCTGGCGATGACCTCCCGACTGAGCGCCCAGCCCGGGGTCAGCAAGGTCCATCACGACCAGTCCCGGGGCGCATCGCCGATGCAGTTCAACCTGACCTTCGTCTGGAACGGAGGAATGGCCCGATGAATCCCGCCCAACGCCAACGTCTCCTGACGATCGTGACCCTGGCCGCCGTGGGTCTCTACATCGCCGACCTCGTGGTGTTCACGCCGCTCGGTCGACTCTGGTCGGAGCGCTCGGCGCGCATCGCGACCTTGCGCCGGCAGGTGAGCGACGGCCGGGCCCTGATCCAACGAGAGTCGGGCCTGCGCGACCGGTGGAACCAGCTGCGCACCAACGCGCTGCCCGCCGAGCCCTCCCAGGCCGAGCAGCGCCTGCTCCGGGCCTGTGACGAATGGGCCAGATCCTCCGGCGCCCAGATCGTGGACCGCATGCCGCAATGGAAAGGCGACGAGGCGGCCTATCAGGTGCTTCGATGCCGTCTGGAGACCTCCGGTACCCTGTCCAGCCTCGCCCAGTTCCTCCAACGGATGGAAGAGGGTCCGCTGGCCGTCAAACTCGACAGCCTCCAGTTGATGAGCCGCGATCCGGCCGGCCGCCAATTGACCCTGGGCCTCCAGATCAACGGTCTGGTCCTCAACTCCCCCACCAAGCCATGAAGCCTCCTCGCTTTCTCTGGACGGCCCTGGTGGGGGCGATCCTAGCCGTGGGGGTCCCGGTGTCCCGTTCCGCGATCTCCTCCAACACCGTGCCGGTGGGCCCGACGAATGCGGCCGCATCGTCGGACGCCGGAACCTCCGTCGTCCTCGACGCCAAGGCGCTGGCCCGGAGGGTCGCCGATCGCAACATCTTCGATCCGGACCGTCAGCCGAGGGTCCGCGGGGAATTCCGGCCGGTGACCCGGCCGAAGCCGGTGGTTCCGGCCGATGCACCGGAGCTGGGATTGGTGGGTGTCATGAGTTTCCCGCGCGGCACCTTCGCCTTCTTCGATGGCAATGCCCCGGAGTTCCGGAAGACGCTCCAGGCCGACGCGGTCATCGCAGGTCATGTTCTCGGAGCGATCACGCCCCACTCGGTCACGCTGTCCGAGTCCAACCGCCCGCCGATCCAGCTGCGCGTGGGTCAACGCCTGCGCAAGGACACCGAGGGTGTCTGGCAACGGGTGGATGGCGGAGGCGGGGACGGATTCACGCGGTCGGGGGGTGGCAGCGGAGCCTCGAGCGGTGGCTCGGGTGTGGGCGCGAGCACGGCGACCGCCACCACGTCCGAGGATCCGCCGGGATCCGATGAGATCTTGAAGCGGCTTTTGAAAAAACGGGAACAGGAGATGAAATGAAGACCTTGATCACTCGAGCCTTGGGCACCGCCTGTGCCGTGGGAGTCCTTGCCGGAGGCCTCGTCGCCCAAACCACGGTCGTCCAGGAGTCTCCCGCGAAAGGTGCCGAAGCCAAGGGGTCGGTCCCGACGGCCACACCCTCCACCTCTTCGCCAGGAGGAGCCGGTCCAGGGATCCAGATGAACTTCCGGAACGCCCCGCTGGAGCAGGTCCTCGAATATCTGAGCGAGGCGGCGGGATTCGTCATCGTCCTCGACGCCCCCATCAAGGGCTCGGTGAACGTCATCAGCGCCAAGCCCATGACCCAGGACGAGGCGGTGGATTTCCTGAACTCGGTCCTCAACAGGAACGGTCTGGCCGCCATCCGCGATGGCCGGACGCTCACCATCGTGGATCGCGCCACCGCCAAGACCCGGGACATCCCCGTGAAGGTGAACAACGATCCGCGGATGATCCCGAAGAACGACGAGATCGTGACGCAGATCATCCCGATCCGTTACGTCGAGGCCGAGCAGTTGGCCAAGGACCTCGCGTCGTTCATCTCGCCCCAGGCCACCTTCGTGGCCAACGCGGCGGGCAATTCCATCGTGATGACCGACACGCAGGCCAACATCCGCCACATGGTGGAGATCATCCGGGCCATCGATTCCAGCGCGGAGGCCGAGACGGAGATCCGGGTGTTCCACCTCACGCATGCCAGCCCGACCGATGTCGCCACGGCGCTGTCCGGGGTCTTCCCGAGCAGCAGCGGTTCGGGCGGCAACAACAACCAGGCCCCGGTGCGGTTCGGAGGCGGACCGTTCGGCGGCGGCGGCTTCGCCGCGATGATGGGAGGTTTCGGTGGCGCCGGTGGCGGCAGGGGCGGCGGCGGCAACGGCGGCGGCCGCGGGGGGTCCTCCTCGGCACAGAACGACCGGATCCGTCGGGCCTCGCAGGTGCTCGCGGTGGCCGATGCCCGCACGTCGTCGGTGATCGTCACCGCTTCCAAGGACCTCATGGGACAGATCGCCGGCATGGTCCGCGAGTTGGACGTCGCGTCGACCCGGGATCAGCAGGTCCACGTGTTCCGCATGAATAACGGCGATCCCCAGCAGGCGGTGCAGGTGCTTCAGAACATGTTCCAGAGCACAACCTCGGGCCGGACCGGAGCCTCAGGCAATGCCCAGAACAGCGCCCTGATGCAGCGTCAGCAGAACAACAACCAGACGATGGGCAACACCTCGACGGGTTCCGGCTCCTTCGGCAACAGCGGTGGTGGTCGGTCCGGCGGACAGCTGTTCTGAGCCGCCCTGCATCCAACACCCTTGAACGATTCGATCATGAAGACCCTTGGTTTGATCCTCTTCGGATCCCTTCCGACCCCCCCGCCGCTCCGGGTTGTCGCCGCGATCCTGACGCTCGCCTCCGCCCTGGCACTCCCTGCGACGGCCCAACAGCGCGGCGGCGGTGGCGGTGGCTTTGGAGGCTTCGGAGGAGGAGGAGGTTTCGGTGGTGGCGGTGGGTTCGGTGGCGCCGGCGGCGGTGGCAATCGCGGCGCGCAGGGCCTCTACAACAACAACGGGACCGTGGGCAGCGCTCTCATCTCGGTCGATCCGCAGACCCACAATCTGGTGGTCATCGCCGATGCCCTGACGGCGCTCCAGATCAGCAACGTGATCCGCAACCTGGATTCGCCCAAGCCCCAGGTGCTCATCAAGGTGGTCTTCATGGAGGTCCAGCGGAACAACGGCTCCGAGCTCGGGGTCGAGGGAGCGTGGGCCAAGAACAACATCGGCAACAACATCAGCAGCGGTGGTGGCACCGTCCTGGGTCTCTCCGGTGTCAACAACGTCACCACCAACCTCAACGGCCTGGGTCAGTCGATGGGCACGGCGCTGACGCCCTCGGCCACCGGCGGTGGCGCCGGCGGCCTCTATCAGATCGCGGGCTCGGAGTTCCAGGCGACGTTGCGGGCAATGGCGACCTCGGGGAAGGCCCAGGTGCTGTCACGGCCATCGATCATCGCCCGGGACGGTCAGCTGGCGCGCATCGTCGTGGGCCAGCAGGTGCCGCTGCCCAGCGGGGTCTCGTACGCCACCTCCGGCGCGAACACCATCCCCATCGTCAACGTCACCTACAACGACGTGGGGATCATCCTGAACGTCACGCCGTTCATCGGCTCCAACGGTCAGGTCGAGATGATCGTCCAGCCCCAGATCTCGTCCGTGTCGCCGACCGAGCGACAGTCCCTCTCGGAGGACGTCTCCGCCCCCTACATCAACGTCCGCTCGGCCGACACCGTCGTGGTCACGCCGCACGCCGAGACGGTGGTCATCGGCGGGCTCATCTCGAACAACCAATCCCAGAGCGAGAAGAAGGTGCCCTACCTCGGCGACATCCCGGTCCTCGGCAATCTGTTCAAGACCAAGGCCAAGAGCGACGCCAAGACCGAGCTGCTCATCTTCCTGACCCCCTACATCCTGCAGGCCCCGGCCCAGCTGGCCCAGCTGACTCCCCAGGAGACGCAGCGGGCGACCATGATCACCAATTCCGTCTCCGAGGCCGACCTGAACCGGTTCCTGGAGAGGGTTCCGGTCAAGCCCGAGACGGCCCCCGCCCCCGCCCCGAAGTCCAAGGGATTGTTCAAGAAGTGATCCGGTGGGCGGTCCGTTCCCGGGGTCGGACTCCGCCCCCGCCCGTCGGCCTCCAAAGCGTCGTTGACGGCGGATGGACCCGCCAACAGGGTCCGCGCCGGAGCGAGCGGCCACCCGATTCCGGGTCGGTCCGTTCGCCCGCTTCCCTAGATCTATGAGCACACTCGATTCCGTCTACGCGAAACTCCAGGTCAAGACCGGGGCCAAGATGGCCCTCATCGTCCTCGACGGCCTGGGAGACCTGGCGACCCGTTCCCAGAACTGGCTGACCCCGCTCGAGGCGGCCAAGACGCCCAACCTCGACGCCCTCACCCAATCCGGCTGCGCCCAGGGCCGCATGATCCCGGTGGCCCCGGGCATCACGCCCGGATCCGGCCCGGGGCATCTGGCGCTCTTCGGCTACGATCCCATCGAATGGGAGGTGGGACGCGGTGTGATCGAGACCCTGGGACTGGGCATCGAGCTCAAGAACGGCGACGTCGCCGCCCGCGCCAACTTCTGCACATTGGATGCCAAGGGCATCGTCACCGACCGGCGCGCCGGACGCATACCGACCGAGGTCTGCGAGCGGCTCTGCGGCATCCTGGCCTCCAAGATCCAGAAGATCGGTTCGACCGAGGTCCACATCTACGCCGGCAAGGAGCACCGCTTCGTGGTGGTGTTCCGGGGCCAGGGACTCGAGGGCCCGTTGACCGACACCGATCCCAATCGCGAGGGCTTGCCGATCTCCGAGGCCAAGCCGGTGAATCCGGAGAACGCCGGCCAGAAGAAGGTGGCCAAGCTCATCACCGATTTCTACAAGCTGGCCCTCCCGCTCCTGGCCGCCGAGAAGACCGCCAACGGATTCCTCATGCGCGGCGTGGCCCATCAGCCCGACATCCCGACCTTTGAGCAGCGCTACGGGCTCAAGGCCGCGGCCATCGCGGTGTATCCGATGTACAAGGGCCTGAGCCAGCTGGTGGGCATGGTGAAGATCGAGGGTCCCGAGACGATCGCCCAGCAGTTCGAGCGCTATGTGAAGGAGTACGACCAGTACGACTTCTTCTTCATCCACTACAAGTACACCGACAAGGCGGGCGAGGACGGCAACTTCGCCGCCAAGGTGAAGGCCATCGAGGACTTCGACGCGGCCCTGCCCATCCTGCTCGCCAAGAAGCCGGACGTGCTGGCCATCACGGGCGACCACTCCACCCCGGTCGCCGTCAAGGGCCACTCCTGGCATCCCCAGCCGGTCCTGCTGCATTCGGAGATCAGCGGCAGCGACAAGCTCCAGCGCTTCACCGAGACCGGGGCCAACTCCGGATCGCTCGGGATCTTCGAGGCCAAGTACCTCATCCGGTTGATGCAGGCCAACGGCCGCATGTTCGACAAGTACGGCGCCTGATCCGTTCCGCCCTCGGCGGACCCGATCCGGCGATCCGGCCTTTGGCCGAATCCGTGTTTGACAGCACCGGGGCCGCCGCGACGCTTGGCCAGGCTCCGGAACCGTCGGAACATCCGGGGAGCCGGTCTCGCTCCCCGGACCCTCCACCGACCTCCAACCCCGTCCAGCTGGAATGGAACAGACCTCCACCCCACCCAAGAATTCCCGAACCGGGTCATGGATCCGGTTCTCATCCCTCGCCTCCGCAGGCACCGACATACCCGCCGGTCTGGTGGTCTTCCTGGTGGCGCTGCCGCTCTGTTTGGGCGTCGCGCTGGCCTCGGGTGCCCCCCTCCTCAGCGGCCTGATCGCAGGGGTGGTCGGGGGGATCGTCGTCGCCTTGTTCTCCGGTTCGGAGCTCAGTGTCAGCGGACCGGCCGCGGGTCTGGCGGTCATCGTCCTGAAGTCGATCGAGGAGCTGAAATCATTCCCCGCCTTCGCGCTCGCGGTCGCCCTCTCGGGGGTCCTGCAACTGGGCATCGGCGTCCTGCGGGCGGGCGTCATCGGCGATTTCATCCCGAACATGGTCATCAAGGGGATGCTGGCGGGCATCGGCATCGTCATCATCCTCAAGCAGATCCCGCACGCCATCGGTGACGACAACGACTACGTCGGCGACGAGGCGTTCCAGCAGCCCGACCAACTCAACACCTTCAATGAGATGGCCGAGTCGCTGGGCAGCCTTAATCTGGGGGCCATCGCCATCAGCATCGTCTCCCTCGCGATCCTCTTCGGCTGGGATCATCCTGCGATCAGACGCCGGAAGTGGCTGGCGATCCTGCCCGCACCCCTCCTCAGCGTGGTCGTCGGGACGCTGATGAACGAGGTCTTCAAGACGGTCGCCCCCTCCTGGGTCCTCCTCGGGACGCGACATCATCTGGTGGAACTGCCCGTGATGGGATCCGTCCGGGAGGTGCTCGCCGCCCTCCAGATCCCGGAATTCGGACGGCTGGCCGACCCGGCGGTGTGGCGGATCGCCGTCACCATCGCCATCGTCGGCAGTCTGGAGTCGCTGCTGAGCCTCGAGGCGGTCGACAAGCTGGACCCCGAGAAGCGCATCTCGGATCCGAACGCGGAGCTCCGTGCGCAGGGCATCGGCAACGTGGCCTCGGGGCTCCTCGGCGGGCTTCCCGTGACCTCGGTGATCGTGCGGTCGTCGGCCAACGTCTACGCCGGTGCGACGTCCCGCCTCTCCTCCATCGTCCACGGACTTCTCCTGCTGGGCGCCGTGCTTCTC
Source organism: Verrucomicrobiota bacterium (assembly GCA_041177965.1). GTDB lineage: Bacteria > Verrucomicrobiota > Verrucomicrobiia > Limisphaerales > UBA9464 > SXXZ01. Next base: position 33,297 of record JBEGWF010000004.1, read on the forward strand.
GTGCCGACCCTTCTGAACCGTGTCCCGCTGGCCTGCCTCGCCTCGATCCTGCTCGCCGTGGGCTACAAACTCTCCTCCTGGCAGATCATCCGGTCCGTCTGGAAGCAGGGTTGGTCCCAGTTCCTGCCGTTCTCCATCACGGTCGTCGGCATCGTCCTCACCGACCTGCTCAAGGGCATCCTGATCGGACTGTGCGTCAGCGTGTTCTTCGTCATGCGGGCCTACACCCGGACCGCCATGACCGTCGTGAGGGACGGACAGGACCACCTCATCCGCTTCAACAAGGATCTCACCTTCGTGAACAAGCAGGAGCTCAAGGCCCGACTGCGGGAGGTTCCCGAGGGGTCCCGCCTGGTGATCGACGGGGTCCGCGCCCATTACGTCGACCATGATGCGGTCGAGGTGATCCGTGAGTTCTGCGAATCGGCCGGCCGTCGGGGCATCGTGACCGAGTGCCGGAGCATCCAGGGCATCACCCGAGACTGACCCCACCCATGCAAAGCTACCAACGACTCCTTCTCAACAACCAGGCCTGGGTCGCCGACAAGATGAGCCTGCGGCCGGACTTCTTCACCCGGTATTCGGGTGGCCAGAAGCCGGAATTCCTGTGGATCGGATGCTCCGACAGCCGTGTCCCCGCGGAGGAGGTGACCGGGGTCGAACCGGGTGAGCTCTTCGTCCACCGGAATGTGGCCAACATGGTCATCCACACCGACTTCAACATGCTCAGCGTGGTCCAGTACGCCGTCGAGGTGCTCCGCGTGAAGCACGTGATCGTGTGCGGCCACTACGGCTGCGGCGGCGTGAAGACCGCCTTGACCCGCACCCACCTGGGACTCATCAACAAGTGGCTCCGGCACATCAAGGACGTGTACCGCACCCATGCCGCCGAGCTGGACGGGATCGCCGACGAGGAGCGTCGGATCGAGCGGCTGGTGGAGCTGAATGTCGCCGAGCAGGTGCACAATCTGGCCGAGCTTTCCTTCGTCCAACTGGCCTGGAAACGGCAGCAGGCACCGACCCTCCATGGTTGGATCTACGACATCCACACCGGTCGCCTCAAGACCGTCACCAAGATGGAGCCCGGACATCCGTTGGATCCGATCTACTCCTACGAATTCCCCGAGGAATGATCATGGCCCAGGGTGCGATGCCGGGAGGGTCCCTCCGACCCCGGAGTCGCGCGGGCGGGACGATTCCAACCGTGCCCGCTCGCGGCTCTTGATCGGAATCGATCCGGGGCCCATTTTTCGTCCATGAGCCCGCAGTTGCCGACGCCCCTCCTGGAATCCCTCAAGGCCTCCACCCGGCGCCGCTTCCTCCGCGACTGCGGCACCGGCATCGGTGCGTTGGCCTTGGGCAGACTGCTGAATCCCTCCCTGCAGGCGGCGGCCCCGGACACCGGCGCAGCGCTGAAGACCCTGCACTTCGCGCCAAAGGCCAAGAACATCATCTACCTGTTCCAGTCGGGCGGGCCCTCGCACCTCGACCTCTTCGATCCGAAGCCCGAGCTCACCAAGCGCGACGGGCAGAGGGTGCCCGAGGAGCTCGTGAAGAACATCCGGCTGGCCCAGATCGGCAAGGAGTCCAAGCTGCTGGCCTCGCCCTACCGGTTCGCGCAGCACGGCAGGTCCGGGGCCTGGGTCAGCGAACTCTTGCCGCAGCTCGGTTCCATCGCCGACGAGGTCTGCTTCGTGAAGGGCTTCCATTCCGAGGCCTTCAACCACGATCCGGCCACCCTCTTCATGAACACCGGGGCCCAGCTGGCCGGCCGTCCCGGCATGGGTTCATGGTTCAGCTACGGCCTCGGCAGCGAGAACAAGGACCTGCCCGCCTTCGTGGTGCTGATGACCGGCGTGGGCCAACCCCTCACCAATGCGGCCTGGGGCAGCGGATTCCTGCCGACGGTCCACCAGGGCGTCACTCTGCGATCGCAGGGCGATCCCGTGCTCTTCGTCGGCAACCCGCCGGGCATGGACCGCAAGCGTCGGCGGCAGACCCTGGACGTGCTGAAGGACCTCAACCAGGCCCGGCACGACGTCCTCCAGGATCCGGAGATCCAGACCCGTATCGCCTCCTACGAGCTGGCCTACCGCATGCAGACGAGCGTTCCGGAGGTCATGGACATCTCCGGCGAGTCGGCGAAGGTCCACGAGGCCTACGGCACCACCCCGGGACGGGCGTCCTTCGCCAACAACTGCCTCCTGGCCCGCCGTCTGGTCGAGCGTGGCGTGCGCTTCGTGCAGCTGTATCACCGGGGCTGGGATCACCACGGAGGCCCCGATGGAAACCTCGTCTTCGACCTCAAGAAGCGCTGCGCCGAGACCGACCAGCCCTCGGTGGCCTTGATCCGGGACCTCAAGCAGCGGGGCCTGCTCGACGAGACCCTCGTGCTCTGGGGCGGCGAATTCGGGCGCACTCCGATGATGCAGGGGGCCCTGCGACCCGACCAGATCGGCCGGGACCACCATCCGCACGGCTACACCATCTGGATGGCCGGCGGTGGCATCAAGCCGGGCACGGTGTACGGCCGGACCGACGACTTCGGGTTCTACGCGGTGGAGAACAAGGTGCATGTGCACGATCTGCACGCGACCATCCTGCGGTTGTTCGGGGTCGATCATCTCAAGCTCACCTATCGCTTCCAGGGGCGCGACTTCCGTCTGACCGACATCCATGGCGAGATGGTCGAGGGCATCCTCGCCTGAGGGGTGCCGCCCGAAGAAACGGACCCCCGGCACGTTGACGGTGCCGGGGCGGGTTCCCATAGTGTTCCCCGATGACGTTCGACCTCACCGCGATGCTGAAGGACTGGGACTACCGGCCCGGGCAGGTGGTGGCGCGCCGGTTCCAGGGTCAGGACGGCGAGAAGATCCAGCTGAGGGTGGACCTGGGCATCCTCCAGATGAACGCGGAGGGCCGCCCCGACGGCAAGAAGCCCCTGGGGCACGAGTCCTGGTTCCACTTCTACCGGAAGCGCCAGGAGCAGGCCCCGGAAGGACCCGACGGTGGGGATTCGGAGTTCGTCCTCGACGCCGAGGACTGCGGCCGTCTCCAGCAGGAGGCCATCCAGTACCACCATCGGTACATCTGCCTCTTCCAACTGGCCGACCACGCCGGGGTGGAGCGCGACTGCGCCCGCAACCTCGAGGTGTTCGCCTTCGTGGACCGGTTCGCGGAGTCCGACGAGCTCTCATGGAGCGTGGTCCAGTTCACACCTCAGCTCCTCATGATGCGGACCCGGGCCCGCGGGGCGGCGCGTCTGGAAAAGGGCGACCGCGCCGGGGCCGAGGCGGCCATCGAGGAGGGTCTCGAACAACTCGCCGCCTTCCACCGCGAACACGACCGCGAGGAGCTCATCGAGCAGAGCGGTGAGATCCTGTCGCTCCGCGCCTGGCTCGACGAGATCCGACGGAGGCCGCCCGAGAACGAGATCGAGCGCCTGCGGTTCGCCCTCGCCGAGGCTATCCGGATCGAGGACTATGAGAAAGCGGCCGAAGTCCGCGACCAACTCCGCAAACTCCAAGCCTCCGAGACATGAGCCTCCAGCAACGCGTCACCGACGAACTCAAAGCCTCCATGATGGCCCGCGAGGTCGTCCGCACCGCCACCCTCCGCATGCTCAAGGCCGCCCTCGGGTATGCCCAGATCGAGAAGAAGACCGAGACCCTCCCGGACGCCGAGGTGATGGCCGTGATCCAGCGCGAGGCCAAGAAGCGGCGTGACTCCATCGAGGAGTTCGAGAAGGGCGGGCGGGCCGAGATGGCCGCCAACGAACGGGCCGAACTGGAGGTGCTGTCGGGTTTCCTGCCCAAGGCGCTCTCGCCCGAGGAGCTCGAGGCTCTCGTCCGCGGGGTCATCGCCGAGGTCGGGGCCACCACCAAGAAGGACATGGGCGCCGTCATGAAGGCCGCCCAGACCAAGGTGGACGGCCGTGCCGACGGGCGCGCGATCAGCGCCCTGGTGTCGAGGCTCCTGCCCTGAGTCCGGAGACGCCCGCCGGATGCCACAGCCCCCCCAGCGGTCCACGAACGCCACCGCGGCGGACTTCATCCGTGCCCTGAACACCGCTGCGGAGACCGCGCGCACCGAAGGCCAGTCCATCGGACGGTTCTTCGAACTCCTGGGCGACGGGAACGCCTGGCTCATCGCCCTCATCCTGACCCTGCCCTTCATCCAGCCCCTGCCCACCGGGCCGATCGCCACCTTCGGGGGCCTCGCCTTCGCCGGGATGGGTTGGCGTCTGGTCCGGGGCGACGAGTCGGTGTGGTTGCCCCAACGGATCCGCTCCACCCGACCCGGCCCGGTCACCTGGAATGCGTTCTCCGGATTCGGCTGCGGATTGCTGCGGATGATCGGCCGGGTCACGCGCACGGGACGCATGGCGGGGCTTCACTCGGCGGTGGGACGGAGGGGAGCCGCCTGGATGATCGTGATCGGCGGCCTTCTGGTCGCGCTGCCGTTCCTGGTGGTTCCGCTGCAGAATTCCCTTCCGGCGCTGGTGATCTTCTTCGCCTGCGTGGGCCGCCTCCAGCGCGATGGTGCGATGTACCTGCTGGCGCTGCTGAGCTTGGCGATCACGCTCGTGTATTTCGCCCTCGTCACCTGGGTGATCTTCTTCGCCGCAGGGCAGTCCTGGATGTGGCTCCGCCAGTGGCTGGGCGGCTGAGCCCGACGTGCCCCGGGCGTCCGGCCCGGGAGGACATCGCTGCGGAACCGCAAAAACCGCTTGTGAAAACTTTCACGATCTTTCAAGGTCAACCCATCCAGTCCGGGATTCGCAGCGGCTCGCCGAGAATGGTGTGACCGTCGGCCTCGATTGTTTCCACACGATGCGTTGGATCAAAGTTCTTGTCGCCCTCGCCGGTGCCGCCTGCCTGCAGGTCAGCGGGTTCGCGGCGGAGCATGGTGGCCATGCGGCTGCCGCTGCCGAGCAGGGGCTGCCGTCGGCGGCTCCCCGGATCTTCAACATCGGTCCGCTGCCGATCACCAATTCCATGATCCTCACCTGGGTGGTGGCGCTGGTGCTGATCCTCGCGGTCCGCATCGGGGTCCGCGAGATCCGTCAGGTGCCCGACGGTGCCCAGAATTTCTGGGAATGGCTCGTCGAGGGCCTCTATGACTTCCTGGGGGGGATCATCGGCCCCGACCTCGTCAAGAAGACCTTCTGGTTCTTCTCGGCGCTCTTCATCTTCGTGGTGGCCACCAACTGGTTCGGGCTGCTGCCGGGCGTCGGCACCATCGGTTGGGGTCATCCGGGCGACCACGGTTTCCACGTCACCGACCCGCTCCTCCGCGGAGCCAATGCCGATTTCAACATGACCTTCGCGATGGCGCTGGTCTTCTTCGTTCTCTGGACCGTCTGGGCCCTCCAGGCCAACGGGCCGGTCGGCTTCCTCAAGCACCTGTTCGGGGCCAAGGGCGGCCTCGGCGGATTCATGGGCCTCGTTCTGGTGGTGGTCTTCTTCGCCGTGGGCCTGCTGGAGGTCGTCTCGATCCTGTTCCGTCCGGTCTCCCTCAGCTTCCGTCTCTACGGCAACGTCTTCGCGGGCGAGAACATGCTCGAGTCGATGACCCACCTCGGGGGCGCCACCTGGGGTTGGCTGACCGCGCTGCCCTTCTATTTCATGGAACTCCTGGTGGGCCTCGTCCAGGCGCTGGTATTCATGCTCCTGACGGCGGTCTTCACCCTCCTGATCTGCTCGCATGACGAGGAGCACGGGGAGGACGGCTCGCATCACTAGGCGGATTTCGGGCGTCGGACGGTGGCAAGACCGCCGAGGCGCCCGGCAACAACAACCAAGACACCCATCATCATGATGATCGCAGAAATGTCCGGAAACATCCACGTGGCCGCCGCCGCGTTCGGCGCCGCCATCGGCGTCGGCCTGATCGGCAAGAGCGCCGCCGAGGCCGTCGGCCGCAATCCCGGGGCCGCGACCAAGATCCTCGTCCAGGCGATCCTGAGCACCGCCTTCGCCGAGGGCATCGTGTTCTTCGCGCTGTTCCTCTGGAACGGCAAGTGACCGATCGGGGAGGCGCGGAACCGTCGCGTTCCGCGCCCACCCCCTCCGGACCGGCGCCGAGCGGCGCCGACCGAAGACCCCATCCGCAGTCCAGATTCCGCAGTCCAAAAACCGCAGTCCAGAAACCGGAAACCGAAGAGTCCAGGATCCCGGGCCCCGAACGCCGGGTCCGGATATCCAAGGGCCCTCAGAAGACCCAAATTCCCGAGCGATGAGCCTTCTCACCCTCCTTGCGGCCGCCGATGCCGGACCCGTCGAACAGATCGCCAAGACCTTCGGCGCCAACCTGCCCGCGCTGATCGCCAACGCCATCAGCTTCGTGCTGGTGGCCCTGATCCTCAAGAAGTGGGCCGTCGGTCCCATCCAGAAGGCGCTGGAGGACCGTCGGGCGGCCATCGCGCAGGGCCTCGCCGATGCGGCGAGGGCCAAGGAGGATCTCGCCTCGGCGCAGCGCAAGGCCCAGGAACTCCTCGCCGAGGTCGGGGCACAGTCGGCCAAGGCGATGGAGGAGGCCCGGGCCGCCGCCGCCCGCGTGGCCGAGGCCGAGACCCGTCGAGCCGTCGCGGCCGCCGAGGAGATCGTGGCCAAGGCACGCCAGTCCAACGATGCCGAACTGGCCCGGCTCAAGGCTGAACTGCGACAGGAGTTCGGCCGACTGGTGGTCGCCGCCAGCATGGAGGTGACCGGCAAGATCCTGACCCTCGACGACCAGAAGCGACTGGCCGACGAGACCCAGCGCCAGCTCGCCGCCTGATCCCCGGCGCTTTCAGACACGTCCTTTCCACCCACCTTCCCCAAGAGGCCCAGGAAAAACAGCGACATCGGATGAAAATCGGAAAACAGGCCCGCCGTGACGGCAAGGATCTCTACCGCGCCTGCCTCTTGGATGGGGTGCTCGACGAGTCCCGCGTCCGCCAGACCGTCGACCGGGTGATCGAGGCCCGTCCGCGGAACCATCTGGCCGCGCTGCAGCATTTCCTTTCCCTTGTGAAGCTCGACATCGGCCGCCGGACGGCCCGGGTCGAGAGCGCGATCGATCCGTCGCCCGAGGTCCGCGAGGCCATCCGCGAGACCCTGGGTCGGCGCTACGGACGGGGGCTCGACTTCCAGTTCTCCGTGCAGCCCGCCCACATCGGCGGCCTCCGGGTCCAGGTGGGCAGCGATGTCTACGACGGCACCGTCCGGGCCCGACTGGTGGCCCTCGAGAAGAGTTTCTGACCCTCCATCCCCATCTTTCCACAGCCGATTAATCCCAAGACGACATGAGTTCCCTGCTCCAAGAAATCGAGGCCAAGATCGCCGGCGCGAAGGCATCGGTGACCCGCCAAAACGTCGGACAAATCCGCGAGATCTCCGACGGTGTCTGCAAGATCGAAGGCCTTTCGGACTGCATGGCCAATGAGATGCTCGACTTCGGAAGCGGCGTCATCGGTCTGGCCCTGAACCTCGAGGAGACCGAGGTCGGCGCCATCATCCTGGGCGACTACACCGCGCTCCGCGAGGGCAGCGAGGTGAAGACCACCGGCAAGCTGCTCTCCGTCCCCGTGGGCAAGGGCCTGCTGGGCCGTGTGGTCGACGTGCTGGGACGGCCGCTCGACGGCAAGGGACCCATCGAGGCCACCACGTTCTATCCCGTCGAGAAGATCGCCCCGGGCATCGTGAAGCGGAAATCGGTGAGCCAACCGCTCCAGACCGGCATCATGGCCGTCGACGCGATGATCCCCATCGGTCGGGGCCAGCGCGAGCTGATCATCGGCGACCGCTCCACCGGCAAGACGACCATCGGCGTCGACACGATGATCAACCAGGCCCGCATCAACAAACAGAATGCCGGGGCCAAGGATTTCCGTCCGGTCTACAACATCTACGTCGCGATCGGTCAGAAGCAGTCCAACATCGCCCGCGTCATCTCCGAGCTCGAGAAGGCAGGCGCCATGGAGTACACCATCGTGGTGGCCGCCGCGGCCTCCGACTCCGCCGCCGACCAGTATCTGGCGCCGTTCTCCGGCGCCTCCATCGGCGAGTGGTTCATGGACAACGGCATGGATGCCCTGATCATCTATGACGATCTGTCGAAGCAGGCCACGGCCTACCGTCAGGTGTCGCTGGTGCTCAAGCGCCCGTCGGGACGCGAAGCCTACCCGGGCGACGTGTTCTACCTGCACAGCCGTCTGCTGGAGCGTTCGGCCCGCGTGAACGAGAAGAGCGGCAACGGTTCCCTCACGGCGCTGCCGATCATCGAGACCCAGGCCGGTGACGTCTCCGCCTACATCCCGACGAACGTCATCTCCATCACCGACGGCCAGATCTACCTCGAGACCGACCTGTTCTATCAGGGCGTCCGCCCGGCGATCTCGGTGGGTCTTTCGGTCAGCCGCGTCGGATCGGCCGCGCAGATCAAGGCGATGAAGCAGGTCGCCGGCAAGATCAAGCTCGACCTCGCCCAGTTCCGCGAACTGGCCGCCTTCGCCCAGTTCGGCTCCGACCTCGACGCCAAGACCCAGGCCACCCTCGAGCGCGGCAAGCGCATCGTGGAGCTCTTCAAGCAGAACCAGTACAACCCGATCCCCGTCGAGATCCAGGTGTCGATCCTGTGGACCATGCAGAACGGTCTCCTGGACGACGTCGCGGTCGAGAAGGTCAAGGACTTCCAGGGCAAGATCACCGACTTCCTCACCACCCGGAAGCCGGCCCTGCTCGAGAAGATCCGCGCGGAGAAGGCGATCAACGACGCGTTGGCCGCCGAACTGAAGGCCGCGGTCACCGAGTTCAAGCAGAGCTACCGCTAAGCCGAAGCCCGGCGGGAAACCGCCCCTAGCATCATGCCCAGCACACGCGACATCCGGCGCCGCATCAAGTCGGTCAAGAACACGGCGCAGATCACCAAGGCGATGCAGATGGTCGCCTCGGCCAAGATGCGCAAGGCCCAGCAGGCGGCGCTGGCGGGCCGGCCCTATGCCACACTGATGAACGAGGTGCTGGCGGCGGCCACGGCCGGGGCGGGCGAGTTCCAGCATCCGCTGGCCGAGAAACGCGAGGTCAGGAAGCGCGCGCTCATCCTCATCAGCACCGACAAGGGCCTCTGCGGCGCGCTCAACACCAACCTGCTGCGCGAAGCCTCCAAGGCCTCCGGGGCCAACACGGTCTACGTGGTCGCCGGTCGCAAGGCCGCCCAATGGGTGGCGCGATTGAAGCGGGACCTGGTCGCGGAGTTCTCCTACAAGGATTCGCCCCAGTTCGCCGAGGCTCGCGCGATCTCCAAGTTCGCTCAGGAGCTCTTCCTCAGCGGTCAGGTCGACGCGGTGGACATCGTCTTCACCAACTACATCAACACCCTGACCCAGAGGCCCGAGGTCCGGCCGCTGCTGCCGATGGGTCGTCTGCGGAAGCTCGAGGCCGACCTCTCCGGCGCGGGCGCCACCGGCGACCTCGAGACGGCGACCGGGGCCACCGAGTACGCCTTCGAGCCGGCCGCGCCCCAATTGCTGGGCAGCCTGTTGCCCCACTACCTGAACTACCAGGTGTACCAGGTGCTGCTCGAGGCCAAGGCCTCGGAGCATTCGGCACGGATGGTCGCCATGAAGAGCGCCACCGACAACGCCAAGCAACTCATCAAGGACCTGACTCTGGAGTACAACAAGCTCCGTCAGGCGAACATCACCAAGGAACTTCTCGAAATCACCAGCGCCGCCATGGCGATGGGCAACTGACCCCTCTCGGAAATGAACACAGGAAAGATCGTCCAGATCATCGGTCCCGTCGTCGACGTGGAGTTCTCCGGAACCCTCCCCGCGATCTACAACGCGCTCACCGTCGACTTCACGCCTCCCGGCGGATCCGCCACCCGTCTCACGCTCGAGGTGCAGCAGCACCTCGGCGGGAACTGGGTCCGGGCCGTCGCGATGAGCACCACCGAGGGCCTCAAGCGCGGCCAGGCCGTCGTCGACCAGGGCCAGCCGATCTCCATGCCCGTCGGCGAGGGCGTCATGGGTCGCGTTTTCAACGTGACCGGTGAGGCCGTCGACGAGCAGGGGCCGGTCAAGGCCGACAAGTTCTATCCCATCCACCGCAACGCCCCCCCGCTCGTGGATCAATCCACCAGCCCGCAGATCCTCACCACCGGCATCAAGGTGATCGATCTGATCTGCCCCTTCCTCAAGGGCGGCAAGGTGGGCGCCTTCGGCGGCGCGGGCGTCGGCAAGACCGTCGTCATCATGGAGCTCATCAACAACATCGCCAAGCTGCACGGCGGCATCTCGATGTTCGCGGGCGTCGGTGAGCGCACCCGCGAGGGCAACGATCTCTACAACGAGATGATCGAGGCCAACGTCATCAAGACCAAGAAGGACGCCAAGGGCCATCCCGAGATCGGCGCCAACGGCATGCCGGTGCTCGAGCCCGGCTCCCGCATCGGTCTGGTGTACGGCCAGATGAACGAGCCGCCCGGCGCCCGTCTTCGCGTGGCGCTCTCGGCCCTCGCGGTGACCGAGTACTTCCGCGACGAGAAGAACCAGGACGTGCTCCTCTTCGTCGACAACGTGTTCCGCTTCTCGCAGGCGGGATCCGAGGTGTCGGCGCTGCTCGGTCGCACGCCGTCGGCGGTGGGTTACCAGCCGACGCTGGCCGCCGAGATGGGCAACCTGCAGGAGCGCATCACCTCGACCAAGAAGGGTTCGATCACCTCGTTCCAAGCGGTGTACGTGCCGGCCGACGACCTCACCGACCCGGCTCCGGCGACCACCTTCGCGCACCTCGATGCGACCATCGTGCTCGAGCGCTCCATCGCCGAGCTGGGCATCTTCCCGGCCGTCGATCCGCTGGCCTCGAGCTCCCGCGCCCTCGCGCCCGAGTTCGTCGGCGAGGAGCACTACAATGTCGCCCGTGGCGTCCAGAAGGTGCTCCAGCGCTACAAGGACCTGCAGGACATCATCGCGATCCTGGGCATGGACGAACTCTCGGCCGAGGACAAGCTCACGGTGTTCCGCGCCCGCAAGATCCAGAAGTTCCTCAGCCAGCCGTTCACGGTGGCCGAGCAGTTCACCGGTCGCCCGGGCAAGCAGGTGCCGGTGGCCGAGACCGTCCGGAGCTTCAAGGAGATCCTGGAAGGCAAGTACGACGATGTCGCCGAGGCCAACTTCTACATGAAGGGCGGCATCGACGAGATCAAGGACTGACCGTCCCTTCCCTCCAAGTCCAGCACCCCCAACGCATGGCCACGCTCAAACTGGAAATCGTCACCCCCGAGGCGCGGATCTATTCCGAGGAGGTCGACATGGTCACCCTGCCCGGGGTCGAGGGCGAGATGGGCGTCTTCCCGATGCACATCCCGCTGGTGACCCAGATCGCCCACGGCGAGATCATCGCCCGCAAGGGTGGACAGGACCATTTCCTGGCGGTGGGCGAGGGATTCGCCGAGATCACCGGGAGCCGGGTGGCGATCCTCACCGACATGGCCATCCGCGCCGACGACATCGACGAGGCCCGCGCCGAAGAGGCCCGGAAGCAGGCCGAGGCCCGGCTTGCCCAGAAACTGGGCGACGAGGAGACCGCGCTGGCCCAGGCCGCGCTGATGCACTCGCTCACCCAGCTGAACCTCAAGCGCCGGCAGCGCCGCTGAGACCCCCCACGGGAACCCTTCCGACGGAACGGCCGCCGATCGCTCGGCGGCCGTTGCCTTTCCGGCGGGGCTTCCTATCTTCACCGCCCATGGTCCGGCCCGCCCGCCGGGACCAGTCCCGACATGCCCGGAACCATCGAAATGCCCATGCCCGAGGTCGAGGTGGGGAGCGATCCCCGACCGACGCGGGAGCCGGAGTACGTCGTGATCGTCTGGGACGATCCGGTCAACCTGATGCCCTACGTGACGCATGTCTTCCAACAGGTGTTCGGCTGGAGCCGCGAGAAGGCGCAGCGCCACATGCTGGAGGTCCACGAACAGGGCCGCAGCGTCGTGATCCGGGAAAGCTTCGAGAAGGCGGAGTTCCACGTCCACGAGCTCCAGAAGTACTCGCTCACCGCCACCCTCGAACCGGCATCATGAGACTTCAGCGCAAGGATGCCGACGGCGCCTCGTGGCTGCTGACCCCCGGCGAACGCGATCTCCTGCTCGCGCTCTTTTCCCGACCCCCGAATCCCCGTCCTCCGGCCCGCCTGAGCCGCACCTCCGGTGCCCTCGACGAACGGGCCCGGACCGAGTTGGCCGGAGAACTCGAAGCGCACCGGATCCGGGTCCGAGCCCGTCTGGCGGCCCTGTTCCAAGCCGCATCGGAGGCATCGTCCGTCGGGTCCCCATCGGAGGTTCCAGGACCGCAGGAGGCATCCGGCTGGATCCTCCATCTCACCCCGGAGGACCAGGAAAGCCTGCTCCAGGCCCTGAACGAGCTGCGCCTCGGGGCCTGGGAGGCACTGGGACGACCCGATCCTCCGGAGGTTCCCGCCAGCCTCGCCCCCTCCTCGCCCGACATCACCCATTGGTGGACGCTCGAATTGGCCTCCCGGTTCCAGGGTCGCATCCTCTCCGCGGAGTCTCCCGGATGATCGATCCCGGGGGCGAGGTGGTTTTGCTGTCGCCGGCAGACCGGTTGCCGGATCCCCGTGGCTCCCGTGGCGACGGCCTCGCGGCCGTGGGAGGGGATCTTTCCGTGGAACGCCTCCTCGAGGCGTATCGATGCGGGTTGTTTCCGTGGTCGGCGGATCCGATCACCTGGTGGTCGCCCGATCCACGCGGGGTCATGGAGGTGGGCTCGATGCACGTGTCCCGGAGCCTGGCCCGCACCCTGCGCCGGGCTCCGTTCGAGGTGACCTTCGACCGTGATTTCCCGGGCGTGATCCGGGCCTGTGCCACCGTACCTCGCGGGGGCGATGCCTCGACCTGGATTTCCGCCCCGCTCATCGCGGCCTACGAGGCCCTTGCCCGGGCGGGTCACGCCCACAGCGTCGAGTGCTGGCGCGAGGGTCGCCTGGTGGGAGGGGTGTACGGAGTCGGCGTGGGCGCGTTCTTCGCCGGGGAATCGATGTTCCACCACGAGGACGACGCCTCGAAGGTGGCCCTGGTGCATCTGGATCGGCATCTGGCCCATCGCGGTTTCACCCTGATGGATTGCCAGATGGTGACCCCGGTCACACGCGCGCTGGGGGCCCGTGAGATCCCCCGGTCCGAATATCTCACCCGGTTGGCCTCCGCCGTCGCCCAGCCCTCCCGGTGGTGAGGTTCCCTCCCGGTGGCGGGTGGCGGCAAGGCTCAGGCGGCGGCCGCGGTGTTGCGGGAGGCCAGGGCCGCGATCATGCCTGAGAGGATCGACCGGCCGTCCTCGGTGCCGAGGATCCCCTCCACCGCCCGATCCGGATGGGGCATCAGGCCCGCGACGTTGAAGCGTTCGTTGGCGATGCCGGCGATGTTCATCAGCGATCCGTTGGGATTGGCGGCCTCGGTCACGGCGCCGGTGGCGTCGCAGTACTGCCAGAGGATCTGCCGATGGGCCTGCAGGCGCTCGAGGGTCGGGGCGTCGGCGAAGTAGCACCCCTCGCCGTGGGCGATGGGGATGCGGATGGGCACGCCATCGCGACGGATCCCCGAGGTGAACGGCGTGTCGAAATTGGCGGTCTTCAGGAAGACCTGCTCGCAATGGAAGCGCAGGTCGCGGTTGCGGATCAGGGCGCCGGGCAGCAGGCCCGCCTCGCAGAGGATCTGGAACCCGTTGCAGATGCCCAGGACCAGGCCCCCGTTCTCGGCGAAGCGGCTCACGGCCTGCATCACCGGGCTGAACCGGGCGATGGCCCCGCACCGCAGCGCATCGCCGTAGCTGAAGCCGCCCGGCACGATGACCGCATCGACCTCGCCCAGCGAGGTGTCCTTGTGCCAGACCATCTTCGCCTGCGCCCCCATCACCCGCAGCGCATGGACGCAGTCCTGGTCGCAGTTCGAGGCCGGGAATTGGAGGATGGCGAATCGCATGGTCGAAACGGGGGACGGGGGCGTCATTCCACGATCTCCAGGCGGTAGTCCTCGATCACCGGGTTGCTCAGGAACCGGCGGGCGGCCTCGTGCAGCGCCTTGTCGGCGTCGGCGGCCGAGGTGCCCGGTGCCAGATCGATCTCGAGGTACTTGCCCACACGGACGCCGGTGACACCGGCGTAGCCCATGTGTTCCAGGGCGTTGGCGACGGTCTTGCCCTGGGGATCGAGGACGGCCTTTTTCGGCGTGATGACGAGCTTGGCTTTCATGGCGGCGGGAGGACCCCGGTATCGCCCGGGGGAGCAGCAGGATGGGACAGGGTCCGGACGGAGGTGAAGCAGATTTCCGGAACAGCCCGGGGCGGGACCGCTGGCGGGATCGGCCATCGGATCCTCCCAGCCGGATCGCGGAGTCCCGTGTCGGTGCGGATCGGCCGGAATTGGACGCTTGCCAGTCGATGACCGGCCGGTAGGGTGTCGGTTCTTTCCGCTGGATGGCCCAGCGGGTCATCCCGTCCCGATTATGGCAGTCAACGCGAACGAACTCCGCAAGGGTCAAGCGATCCAGTACAACTCCGACGTCTGTGTCGTCCTCGAGGTCACCCACCGGACCCCCGGCAACCTGCGCGCCTTCGTGCAGGCCATCCTCCGCAGCATCCGTACCGGCAAGAGCATGGACGTGCGCTTCAGCTCGGCCGAGAAGATCGAGACGGTCCCGCTGATGACCTACAAGATGGAGTTCAGCTACAAGTCGGGCGACGACTACGTGTTCGTCAATCCGGAGAACTACGAGGAGGTCACCGTGACGCCCGAGTTCGTGGGCGACGCCAAGAACTACCTGACCGAGAACAGCCAGGTGACCATGACCTTCGTCGAGGAGAAGGCCGTGATCATCGAGCTTCCGCCGAGCGTGGTCCTCACCGTGGCCGACGCGCCCGAGGGCCTCAAGGGCGACAGCGCCAACAACGTGCAGAAGACCGTCACGCTGGAGACCGGCGTCGAGATCAACGTCCCGCTCTTCATCAAGACCGGCGAGAAGATCAAGGTCGACACCCGCACCGGCAAGTACATGGAGCGCGCCTGA
>JBEGWF010000005.1:0-40556 GCA_041177965.1 Verrucomicrobiota bacterium
CGAAGAGCAGCAGCAGGCCATCCACGTCGCGGTGGCGCTGTCTCAGTTCGAAGACCGCCTGCCGTCCCGGGACATCGTTGCCGCCATGACCGTTCAGGAAGACCACGCGTTTGAATCCGTGCCTCAGGACATTCTCGGCGAGGCCGCCCAGCAGGTCGAGATAGGGCCGCGGCGGCGCGGACAGCGTGCCAGGGAAATCCAGATGGTGGTCGGAGTTGCCCAACCAGAGCACCGGGGCGAAGACCACCTGTCCGGAGAGCGCCGCCTCGGCCCTTCGGGCCACTTCGCCCACCAGGCGGGTATCGGTCACCACCGGCAGATGGCCGCCATGCTGCTCGACCGCGGCGATGGGGAACACGATCGGGGTCTCCCTTGGCAATGCGGCCAACTGAGGGGAGGTCATTTCGGCGAGGTGCATGCGGAGGTTTCCCCTAGGATGCAGATCCTGAGGAGCGGGTCAAAGGAAGGCCGCCGGAGCACGGAGGGCCCGCGATCGGAGTCCGGGATCGGAGTCCAAAAGCGGAGTCGGCCTCACGGCTCCCAACTCTGGCGCAATTGTCCGTTCTCGGCGTCCCAGACCCGCACGTTGCCACGGTCGTCGCCACCGACGATCCACCGTCCGTCGCGGCTGACCGCCAGGGCCTGGAGATAGTCGGGTACCGTGGCGAGGTCGCGAAGCTTCTCGCCGTCGGCCTTGAACACCCGGCCGCCGCCGGCCCCGCTCAGGGCGACGAAGCGGAGCGACGCACCCGCCGCCTGGAGCCCGGTGACCTCCTTGCCGAAGCCGTCGACATTCTTGCGACGTTCGCCGGTGCGGGGATTCCACAGCTTGACGGTTCCCTCGGCGCCGGCGGTCGCCAGCACGCCTCCGTCCGGAGACCAGGCCACCCCGATCACATGATGGGTGTGCCCCTCGAGATTGAAGCGGGCCGCATTGGTCTGGAGGCCCGTGATGCGGGCGAAGCGGTCGGTGCCCGCCGAGGCCAGGCGGTCGCCGCGCGGCGAGAAGGCCACGGCCGTGACGGCATCGCTGTGCAACGCTCCGAGGTCGAGGGCCAGGGAGACCTCGGGCAGCTTCCACAGCTTGAGTTCCCCCGAGCGGGAAGGCTCGCCACCGCCGGTCGCCAACAGGGTGCCATCGGGACTGAAGGCCAGCGCGTTGACGCGGTCGGTGAAGGCGGGAGCGTTCGAGGTGCCGGCGATCCGTTGGCGCAGGAACCAGGCCCGTGCCGTCCGGATGCGACTCACGCCGTCGGGGAACGCCGCGAGGAATTCATCGTCGCCCGAGGCGGACAGCGCCAACGGTTCACCCCGACCCACGGCGAAGGTCTCGACGGCCCGACCGGTGCCGGGATGCCAGCGGGTCCACAGGCCACCCCCACCCGCCGTCAGCAGCGCCCCACCGCTGGCCGATAGGGCTGCGGCCCGGAAGGGCTCGGAGGCGGCCCGATCCCTCGCGACCCGGGCGGACTGGAGTCGGGTCTCCGTGCGGACGATCCGCTCGCGGGCCTGCCGCTCCTCCGACTCCGCCATGCTCACGGAATCGGTGGCCGCGGTCAGCGCCTTCTCGGAGAGGGCGACATCCTGGGCGGCGCCCTCGGCCAGAACGCGGGCCTTGTCGAGCGGCCCCTTGAATTCCCCCGATTTCTTCTGGGCCGCCGCCAACTGTTCCTCGGCCTTCTTGCGACGGGCAGGCACCTCGGCCTCGGCGCGCTCGAGGACGGCCTTGCCCCGACCCAGCCTCTCGGATTTGGCCACGAGGTCGTCCAAGGCCTTGAGGGCGGCCTCGGGCGAGGCCTTGGCGGCGGCCGAGGCCTGCTGCACCGCCTCGCCCGCCGACTTGACCTCGGCCTGCGCCTTGGCCAGTTCGGCGGCGGCGGCATCGCGATCGCGGGTGGCGGCGGCGATCAGAGCCTCCTGGTCGTCCCATTCCTTCTTGCGCTCGGCCAGCGCCTTGGCGGTCTGGTCGCGCTTCTCGCGGGCCTTCGACAGCGCCGACTGCGCATTGGTCACGGCCGTCCGCGCCTCCTGGATGCGGTTCGTGGCCAGCGTGGATTCGAGCCGGCCCCGGGCCAGTTCCCATTCCTCACGCACGATCTCCGCCGACAACCGGGGGTCTCCGGCCATTCGAGGCCCGTGGGTCCGATGGCCGTTGGTGTTGGAAAGATCCTGAGACAGCCACCGGGCCGAACCGTCGGCGAGAACGACGACCCCGTTGGATCCGGACCGATCCCAGAGCAACGACCGGACCGGGGATCCGAACCCCTGCAGGGCGGCCGCAGCCGCCCCCCATCGCCGGAGCCCGCCCTGCCCATCCGTCCCCCAGAGGGAACCTCCCACCGAGGGATCGGCGGCCAGCGCTCTCGAGGCCGCCGGAATCGCGGAAGCCTGTTCCAGCACCCAGCTCCCGCCCCGGGATCCATCGCCCCCACGCTTCAGCCGCTGGGCCGGGTGTGTCGGACCGTAGGTGATGCACCAGTGCTCGTCTCCGGAGATCCAGACCATGCCGTCCGGTTCGGAAGGCAGGGCGGGCATGGGCGCCAGCGAGGGCTTCGGGCCGGTCATCGAGACCACCCATCCTGCGCGCCCCTGGGTCGCGGCCAACCAATGGGCGTCCGGCGACCACGACAACCCGGTGGCCCGGGATGGACCCGACGCGGAAGCCCCCTTCAATTCCCAGGCACCCAGCAGCCGCCCCGCGGGGATCGAACGGATCTCGAGCCCGCCCGAGGCCGTAACGGAGGCCACGACGTCGCCGGCGGGCGAGAAGGCCGCGGACACCCATGCCGACTTGGAAGGAATGGACACCACCGGCTCGACCGTCACCGGACGTCGCTGCCACAGACGCACCTCACGGAACCCCGCGGTCGCGAGCCACTGATCGTCGGGGCTGAAGGCGAGCGCCCCGACCACATCCCGCTGCGTGGCGCCATCGAGCGAAGGGTCCTCGAGCCGCCCCACCGTCCGGCCGGTGGCCACCTCGAGCACGCTGACGCGGTTGGCCCGGGCCACGGCCACGGTGGCGCCCTCGGAGTCGAGCGCCACGGCGAAGCTGGACTTCCAGTCCGGAGAGATGGGTTTCCATGCGGGTTCCACCACCACGGCCTGATCGGCCTTGGCCCCCTGCTCGATCCAGCGCCAGAGCAGGCCGAGTTCCGCCGGAGTCAGGTCGCGGGCGTTGGACTTGTTGCCGGCCGGCGGCATGACCAGGTCCTCGACCTGGTGGGCGGCGGACTTGAGCACCAGGCTCTCGGCCGGTTTTCCGGGCACCGCACCGGGCCCGGTGTCGCCGCCGCGCAACAGCGAGGCCGGGGTCTCCAGATTCAATCCGGCCTTGGCCCGGGTCTGGTTGTGGCACGGCAGGCAGTTGGCCTGGAACATCGGCAGGATGTCCTTCTGGAAGCCCACCGTCGCCGGTGCCCCCGCGGCTTGCCGGTCGATGGCCAGCGGGGCGACCGCGGCGTTGCCCGTCAGGGCGAGGACGAACCCGCTGCAAAGACCGAGCAAGGGCCGCCATCCGGCCCGAAAAACCGAATCCACAGGGAAACCGAAGGTCACGGTCGAGCCTCCTTTCCGGCAGGGGCGCCCACGGTGACGGTGAAGGGTTCGGACCACACGGCCACGGTCACATCCCGGGGCTTGGCCTTCTCCTCGGCGGCCTTTTTCCGGGCCTCGGCATCCTTTTTCCGGGACTCGGCGGAGGCCTTGTCCGCCGCGGACGCCGAAGCCAGGGCCGTGTCGGCCGCCTTCAACTCGGCCTCCGCGGCGACCACCGCCTCGGGGGCCTGACGGTATTTTCCGGCCAGGCTGCCCTGGAGCCAGAGAGTGTGCGTTCCGGCAGGCAGGCGGGCCTCGCCGAGGGAAAGGTCGGCGACCAGATTCGTGGCCTTCTCCGGAATGGGGATCTCCTTGGCCTTCTCCAGAGCGGCATGACCACCGACCTTGACGTTGAACGCGCCCTGGAATTCGCCCCGTCGCTCCAGATGCAGCGGCAGCTTCCAGGTGCCTCCGTCGGCGGAGGGCGTGGCCATCCCGACCCGCAGCGTCACCGGGGCCGACTCCTGTGTGACCACGGCCACCGGCGCTCCCCGAGAGCGACGCGAGACCGGATTCTCGTTGTTGTAGTCGGCCACCGGCCAGACGACCGAGGAGAACGAGGCCGTCCGACCGAGGGCCACCGAGCCGATCGCCGACTTGCCGATCACCCGCCACGGACCCGATCCGGAGGCATCGGCATCGGCGGTGAGGAGGAGCACCCCGGTGTTCTGCCCGGAATGGATGCGCGTCGTGGAGGCCCGGACTCCGGAGGGCAGGCCTTCGGCCGTCAGTTCGATGTCTCCCTGGAAGCCATCGCGCCGGAAGGCGACCACCCGGAAGGCCACGGTCTGCCCGCGACGGAGCACCGCAGGCAGGACCTGGACGGAGCGGTCCTCACCGGCTCGCGCCGGAGGCATGGGGAAAACGGCGAGTTGGAAGTCCGGGGTTTCGCGACGGAGGGTCAGACGGTAGGGATGCTGTGCGAGGCCATCCCCGCGGTGGAAACCGTCCCGTACGAGGATGCGGTACCGTCCGGTCTCCGGCACCTCCCATCGGGCGGCGGCATCGCGATGGGCCGTGGGGAACTCCCGATCGCCGAGATTCTGCTCGGTATCACCCAACTCCAACGCATCGACCCAGTCGTTGGGATCCCTCGAATCGACGGACGCCCGGGCGGATTTGGCCCTCTGGATGACGGCCAACGGATCGACGGGGAACCCCCAGCGCTCGGAGGTCAGTTCCACCCAGAACACCTCTCCCTGTTTCGCCTCGAACGTGACCCCGCTGTTGCGACCGCGGCCCGGGAAAAGGCTCGAGTACTCGCACGGGGGCATGACCGTGACACACCCCGTCGGGGCGCCGGCGATCACCGGCAGCGGGGACAGGGCCAGGGGTACCGGTGAAATCGGAGCGATCGCGGGACGGGAGCCCTCAGGACCGGAGCCGCGCCAGAGCCAGGCACCGGGGATCAGCGGAGCGACCGACGGAGCCGCCAATGCCGCCACCGTCGCTTCCGGGGCATCGGGCTCGGCGGGGGCGGTGATCTCCCACTCGAGCTGCTCCAACGGTTCCCCATCGACCGCAATGACCGTCGAGGGGGTGCCGCCGGGCAGACGTCTGCCATGGAGGGTGACGCGCTGCGATCGACCGGCCTGCAGCACCTGAGGCACGATGAACGCCACCCTGGGGCGGGCCGTCAGTCTCAGGCGGAAGGCGTGCGTGTCGCCACCGCGGTACAACGAATCGCTCAGGCGCAGCAGATAGGTGCCCCGCGCGGGCAGGCGGAAGTCGAACCACTCGCGCCGCCTCACCCGAGCCAACTCGGCTCCCGAGGCGTCGGTCAGCGCGAGGTCGGGCACGAGCCGGGAATCCAGTTCACGGGCCTCGACTCGGACCCCCAACGCCTGACCGGCCTCGCCCTGGAACCGGAACCAGAGGACCTCCTGCGCGCCCACACGTCCGTTGACGACCGCCTCCAGAGGCAACTCCAGGGCCTTCTCCGGCGAGGACGGGGGCTGGGTCCAACCCGGTTCCGACGAGGCCGGCCCCACCGCGAAGCCGCGCGGATTGGAGACGCCGTACCGCCCACGGATCCGGACATCGAGGACGCCCTCCGGCAAGTCGGCCGGCAACACGACCCGGAACCGATCGGCGGCTCCCGGCACCGGAGCACCGGAGACGCGCGGATCGGAGAAGACCAGACCGGCCGCCTCGTCGAGATCGGAGCCGTTGACCGTGACCTCGACCGTGGACCCGGCCGCACCGCCCGGCGGGAAGACCCATGTCAGGCGGGCCATCGGCAACTGGGCGCAGGCCGTCGCGAGCGTGGCCCAGCCGAGGGCGATCCGAAGGACCCAGGATTCCCGCGACATGCGTCAGTGGTTGAAGAGGAATTCCTTGGTGTTGAGGAGCGCCCAGGTCAGGTCTTCCCACGCCTCGCGGCGGGCCTTGGCCTTCAGGGCCCCGGTCTCGGCAGCATCCTTGCCGGGCTTTGCCGCCGAGGCCTTGCGGTCGAGGTATTCGACGGCCCGCTGCGACTCCTCGGCCGAAGGGGAACGCGAATAGGCCAACCGGTAGAGGTCGGCCAGCTTGGCCTGATCGGGGCGGGAATCGGCGTTCAGTCGGGCCGGCCGCGACTCGTCGGCGCTCAGCCGGGCCTGGATGTCCTTGGAATTGAGCAGGTGGAGGCTCTGGCTGAGCGAGGCTTCCATGCTGCGCTCGCATTCGCAGGCGCTGCTGCCCTCGGGGCGGCCGAACACCGTGAGGAAGTAGCTCTGGGCGTTGAAGCTGTTGTCGGGCAGGCAGACCGCTCGGGTGCCCGCGGGCAGTCCTTCGAACTGGCTCCTCGAGCCGGCGAGCGTGTTCACCGAGTCCAGAAGCACCTCGGCCGGCAGGCGGCGCGGGTAGAACCGGGAGAAGTGGTGACGGTCCTTGGCGTTGTGGGCATTGGGCACGGAGCTCAGCTGGTAGGTGGTGCTCCGGGCCAAAGTGCGGACCAAGTCCTTGAGGTCGAAGCCGCTGGCCACGAAATGGGCGGCCAACGCATCGAGCAGCTCGGGGTTGCTTGGGGGATTGGTGTCGCGCATGTCGTCCTCGGGATCGACCAGCCCTCGTCCGAAGAAGTGCTTCCAGTAGCGGTTGACCAGCGCCTTGGCGAACCACGGGTTCTTCGGCGAGGTCATCCAGTCGGCCAGGAAGACCCGGGGATCATCGTCGACCGACAGGTCGAAGGCCGACTGCCCCAGAGCCGCGGGCTTCACCGCTTGGCCGTTCTTCTTGTTGGTGGCCTTCGCCTCGCCACGCCGATGGACGATCACCTCCTCGCCGGGCTGGGAACCGGGCTTGTAGGACACCTGCGAGAAGGCCGCACCGAAGCTCCAGTAGTCGGCCTGGCTCCACTTCTCATACGGGTGATGATGGCACTGCGCACACTGCATCCGCTGACCCAGGAACAGTTGGGAGACGTCCTCCAATTGCGTCTGAAGGGTCCGCACCTGACGGTACCAGGCAACCGGAGGGTTCTCCGCCACGTCGCCCGAGGCCGTCAGCACCTCGCGCACGAACCGGTCGTAGGGCTTGTTGGCCGCCAGGCTGTCGCGGATCCACGCATGGAAGGCGACCGTTCCACGGGCCTGCTTGGGATCGTTGCGTTTGTTGCGGAGCAGCGCCGCCCACTTGCCCGCGAAATAATCGGCGTGGTCGGTGGAGGCGACCAGACGGTCGATCACGCGGTCCCGATCACCGGCGGCGGTGTCGGCCTCGAAGGCCCGCGCCTCCTCCGGCGTCGGCAGGCGGCCGGCGATGTCGAGCGTCACCCGTCGCAGGAAGGTCGCCTTGTCGCTGACCTCGCTCGGGGGCATGCCCACCTGCTTGAGCTGCTTGAAGACCAGTTCATCGACGAAGTTCTTCGCCGGAGGCAGTCGGTCGACGGGGGCACCCAGAGGAATGGTGGCCCGGAAGGTCGCCACCTTGCCCTGGTAGCGGACCATCACGGCGAACTCGCCCGGTTGGTTGAAGATCTTGAGCAATCCGTTGGCGTCGGCCGAGGCCATGTCCTTGTCGTTGGGCTCGAAGAGGGAACTGCGGGTGACATCCTCGGTGGAGCCATCCGAGTAGTGGGCCGTCACCACCAGTTGCTGCTCCCCGTTCAGGGCCAGGGTCCGGGACGAGGGGAACACCTCGACGCGATCGACGGTCGGGGCGTTGGTGCGTCCCACCGGCATGCCCTGGCCGATCCAGCGGACCAGCCTCCGGTAGTCGTCGGAGCCGATCTCGAGTCGCTTGCCTCCGCCATGCGGCGTCTCGGCGGTGCCCTTGGTCACCAGCAGGCTGCGGGGCGGATCGGCGGGGAACAACCGCCGACCCCGGGCCTCGCGGACCAGGTGCTCGTAGTCCTCGTCGGGCTCGAACCCGAGCAGGGACAACCGGAAACCGTTCTGGCCCGCGGCCTTGCCATGACAACCGCCACCGTTGCAGCCGTTCTTGGTGAAGATGGGGACGATCTGGTTGGCGAAATGCAGCGGGGCCGGTTGCCCGGAATGGACCACGCGGACCGGCAGACGGGCCACGGCACCGTCCGGGGACTTGGCGGTGATCGTCGCGGTGCCGTCGGCCACGGGGATGACCCGACCCGAGGCGTCGATGCGGACGATGCCCGCGGGCTCGGCGGACCAACCGGCCTGACGGGTGACGTCCCGGGTCCCGTCCTCGGTGGCCAGCAACTGCTGCCGCGCATCCTGCGAGTCGAGGATCAGTTCCCCCGCCCCGGACCTGTAGTGCAGGACGAGGTTCCCCGCCGCCAGCGGACGACCGCAGACCAACAGGCACAACAACAATCCCGTCCAGGCGCGCAGACCGGCGGACTTCATCGAATTCTCGAGACCCTTCATGGCAGATCCTCCGTTCAACCGACCAGTTCCTTCACGGGTTGGCAGCCCTCCGGGACCAGGAACTGGGGGCGTCCGGTCAGGTCGGGCAGGGTGACCTTGTTCACGTCGATGCCGAGGTTCTGGTACAAGGTGGCGAAGACCTCGCCGAACTGGACGGGGCGCTCGCTCGGTTCGCCGCCCAGACGGTCGGTGGCGCCGATCACCTGGCCGACCTTCATGCCTCCGCCGGCCAAGAGCGCGCAACTGGCACGCGGCCAGTGGTCGCGGCCGCCGTCCTTGTTGATCGTGGGCGACCGGCCGAACTCGCCCCAGGCGATGACGCTGACGTCGTTCTGCAAGCCCCGGTCGTGAAGGTCGGCGATCAGGGCGCTCAAGGCCTGGTCGAGCAGCGGCAGGTCGTTGCGGGCATTGCCGAAATTGTTGCCGTGGTAGTCCCAGAACCCGTAGGCCACCGTCACGAAACGGGCCCCGGCCTCGACCAAGCGACGGGCCACGAGGAACTGCTCGTTGAGCATGGGAGCCGCGTCGCCGTGCACCTTGGCGTCGCCCTTTCCGTAACGTTCACGCAGGGCCGCCGGTTCCTTCTCCACGTTCAGCGCCTCGAGCAGGCGGCTGGAGGTGAGCATGCCGAAGGCCTGCTGGTTGAATCCGTCGAGGCCGTCCATGAGACCGGTGGCATCGGCTTCGCGACGGAAGCGGTCGAACGACGCGAGCAGGGCCCGCCGATCGGCCAGACGGTCGGTGGTGATGCCGTTGAGCACCATGTCGGACTTCGCATCGGCGGCCGGCCGGAAGGCGTCGTGCGAGACCCCCGCGTAGCCGGCGTTGGCGGCATTGTAGGGCCGGTGCTGCATCCGGGGCTCGAGCCCGACGAACGCCGGCACGGAAGCGTTGGCCGGGCCCATCACCCGCGACACCGTGGCCCCGAAGGTCGGCCAACCGCCCGGCGGTTGAACGGCCTTGCGACGCCCCGTCTGGCACATGAAATCGGAATGATCGTCGATCGCGTCGCTGATCGACCGGATGACCGCGTACCGATGGGCCTGCTTGGCCAGGAGCGGCAGGTGCTCGCACACCTGGAAACCGGGGACCGTCGTCGGGATCGGGCGGAACTCGCCCCGGATCTCGGCCGGCGCATCCATCTTGAGATCGAAGGTGTCCTGATGCGGCGGCCCGCCGGGCAGGTACACCATGATGACGGCCTTGTGGTTGGACCGGAGCCCCGAAGCCGCCTCGGCGCGCAGCAACTGAGGCAGGGCGAGCCCCCCCAAGCCCAGCCCCCCGATGCGGAGAAAACTCCTTCGGGAGAGGCCGTCGCAGAAGCGACTGGAGGGGCCGGCGAGGGTCAGCATGGTTGTTCAGACGCGGACGAGGGTCCGCCTTGTTCAAGGAAACATCCCGCGGGAGACGCCCCGGTTCGGGAGGTCATCCGACGAGCTCCTTCATGGGTTGGACCCCGGGTTCGACCAGGAACTGCGGGCGGCCCGTGAGGTCGGGCACGGTCACCTTGTTCACATCGATCCCCAGAGCGTGATAGAGGGTGGCGTGGACTTCCCCGAACGTCGTGGGTCGCGAATCGGCCTCGCCACCCAGCCGGTCGGTGGAACCGATCACTTGACCATGGCGCAGGCCTCCGCCGGACAGCAGAGCGAATCCCACCCGGGGCCAGTGATCCCGGCCGCCGTCCTTGTTGATGGTGGGAGTGCGGCCGAATTCGCCCGCGACCAGCACGGAGACGTCCCGGTCGAGACCCCGTTCGTGCAGGTCGGTGATCAACGCGCTCAGTCCCTGATCGAGCAGCGGCAGGTCCTGCCGAAGCGCGCCGAAGTTGTCGCCGTGGTGATCCCAACGGCTGAAGGCCAGGGTCACGCAGCGGGCGCCCGACTCGACCAGACGTCGCGCGATGAGGAAATGCTCCATCAGCTTGGGCGCGCCGTCGTCACGGTTGCGGGGATCGCCCTTGCCGTAGCGCTCGACCACCTTGGGGTCCTCGTTCTTGAGGTCGAGCGCGCTCATCAGCTTGCTCGAGGTGAGGATGCCGAAGGCCTGCCGGGTGTAGGCGTCGGCCCCGGCCAACTGGCCACTGGCATCGACCTCGCGTCGGAATCCGTCGAGGGCCCCCAGGAGCGACCTCCGGTCGGCCAGTCGGTCGAGGGTGATGCCGTTGAGCACCATGTCGTCCTTGCCACCACCCTTGTTGATCTCGAAGGGTGCATGGGCCGCCCCGAGGAACCCGGCCACGCCGTTGTCGGACCACGGGACATGCCCCATCTTGGGAGCCAGACCGAGATACGCGGGAATCGCCGGGTCGCCGGAACCCTGCAGCTTCGACAACAGCGCCCCCATCGACGGCCAACCGCCGGGCGGTTGGTTCCGGTTCAGGTGACCGGTGTAGGTCTGGAAGGATTCATGGCGATCCTCCATGCCCACCATCGACCGGATCACCGTGCAGCGGTCCATGACCTTGGCCATGCGCGGCAGATGCTCGCAGATCTGCAGGCCGGGCACCGATGTGGGGATCGGGTTGAACTCGCCCCGGACCTCGGCGGGGGCGTTCCCCTTGAGATCGAACATGTCCTGATGGCTGGGGCCCCCAGGCAGGAAGACCAGGATCACCGCCTTGTGGGAGCGACCCGCCGAACGCAAGCCCGACGACGCCTCCGCACGCAGCAGGGAAGGCAGGGCCATGCCGCCCATTCCAAGCGCACCGACGCGCAGGAACCCCCTCCGCGAGATGCCGTCGCAGAAGCCGCAGGACGAGTTTTTTGGACCCAGGATGGTGAGCACCGCAGTCGGGGGGAGGATGTCCCGACACAGCACTTCAAAAACCCCCGAGTGTCAACCCCGAAGCCCCCGGATTTCACATCCTTTTCAGGATCCTCTTCAACGCCGCCCGGGATGCCGGTCGGAACCTCCGGTGGAGCGCCGGATCCATGCATGAAAAAAGGCCCGGCACGCTCGGCGCCGGACCCTTTCCGAAGGTTGCGAGGATGGATGAACGCGGACGACCGATCAGGCGGCCACCAGCGTGTCCTTCTCCTTGACCGCCATGGCTCCCTTGCCGATGCGGTTGCGGAGATAGGTGAGCTTCGCGCGACGGACGGAGCCTTGACGCTCGACCTCGATCTTCTCCACACGGGGGGAGTGGGTCGGGAAGATGCGCTCGACACCCTCGCCGTAGCTGATGCGGCGGACGGTGAAGGTCTGGTTCAACCCGCGCCCGCGGACGCCGATGACGACCCCCGCGAAGACCTGGATGCGCTCCTTGTCGCCTTCGACGACCTTGGTGTGCACCCGGACGCTGTCGCCCACGTTGAATTTGGCGGCTTCCTTGCGGAACTGCTCGCCCTCGATCTTGTCAAACAATGCGGCCTTGTTCATGGCTGTCTTCTGTTCAGTGTTTCAAAAACTCGTTTCCTGCAAAAATCACGGCATCCGTGGCTGCGACCCGGAGAGCTTCCCTCATCCGCCGGGATTTCGCCAGCGGTACTTTTCCCACAGGTCCGGACGGCGATGGGCCGTCAGCCTCATGGCTTGGCTCCGTCGCCACCGGGCGATCTCGGCGTGGTTTCCGGACATCAGCACCTCCGGCACGGACCACCCGCGAAACTCGGCGGGACGTGTGTAGTGGGGGTATTCCAGCAACCCGTCCCCGTGGGACTCCTCGGAGGCGCTTTGGGCGTCACCGAGGGCGCCCGGCAGCAGTCGGGTCACGGCGTCCACGATGACCATCGCGGGCAGGGCCCCGTTGGTCAGCACATAGTCGCCGATGCTCAGGGCGTCGTCGGCCAGGTGTTCCCGGATCCGTTCGTCGAATCCCTCGTAGCTCCCGCAGATGAGAATCACATGCTCCAGCAAGGACAACTCGCCCGCCACCGCCTGGGTGAACGGACGCCCGCCCGGAGCGGTGAGGATCACCCGCGTCTCCGGTCCCCGAAGGGACTCCACAGCTTCAAAGATCGGTTCCGGCTTCAGGACCATTCCGGGCCCTCCACCGAACGGACGGTCGTCGACCGTCTTGTGCCTGTCGTGGGCCCAATCGCGGAGGAACCGGATCTTCAGATCCAGAATCCCCGCCTTCCGGGCCCGTCCCACGATGCTCTCGTCCAAAGGACCGGAGAACATCTCGGGAAACAGGGTCAAAATATCCACTCTCATCCGACCGGGTCTTTCGTCA
This sequence comes from Verrucomicrobiota bacterium, assembly GCA_041177965.1. Taxonomy (GTDB): domain Bacteria; phylum Verrucomicrobiota; class Verrucomicrobiia; order Limisphaerales; family UBA9464; genus SXXZ01. Next base: position 12,604 of record JBEGWF010000005.1, read on the forward strand.
CCCCCAAACGTCGCCTTCGCCCGCCGGAATCGGTTCCGGATCGCCACGGGCACTCCCCATCATCACGGCTACCAGGGCCGTAGAAACGTCGTCCTGGGGATCGGATTCGCTTTGATCGGATCCTCAGGCCGCCATCGCGGTGCGGGTCGACCGGCGGTACGAATCGGTCCGCGACAAGGATCGCTCCGGAGGCACTGCGGCGACGGTGGCACCGTTATGGTGCTTTGCTCTGGGCTTTTCTCATGCCCCCCGCCGTTCGAGACCCCCCTCCCGGGGATTCTCTCCCGAGAATCCCGGCGGCGCCCCCTTCCTTCGGACGCCTAATCGTCTTCGACGAGGTCGACCGAGCACCGGCGCCCCGTCTTCGCGGCACCCACCTGGAGGACCGAGCGGATCGCCTGGATGGTGCCACCGCGACGACCGATGATCTTGCCGGCGTCCGGGCGGGCCACCCGCACCTCGTACACCGTCAACCCACCGCGCTCGACAGGAGTCACGGAGACGGCCGACGGGTCATCGACCAACTCCTTCACCACAAACTCGAGGAAGGCCTGCATGGCGGCGGTTTTCGATATCGGGCAGCGGGTGATCGGCGGTGAGGCTTGCCAAGGATGGGTCGGCCCGAGGATCAGGCGGCGACAGCTGCCAGCTTGGCCGACTTCTTGATGAAAGAAGCCACCGTGTCGCTGGGCTGGGCACCGACGCCGACCCAGTACTGGGCGCGGTCGAGGTTCAGGGTGTAGTTGTTGCCCTTCACCTTCGGATTGTAGGTGCCGATCTCCTCGATGAACTTGCCGTCCCGGGGACTGCGTCCATCGGCCACCACGATCCGGTAGACCGGGTTGTTCTTGTTGCCGCCGCGCTTCAGACGAATGCGAACCATAGAAATGAGTGTTGCTGCGGCCCGTTATCCTGGGCCAAGGACCTCAAAGGAATGAGAATCCTAAAGACCTGCTATCCTCCGAGGCAAGCGATGATTTCAGAAATGTCGGCACACCCCGCGCAAGACCGCCGGAATCAACGGTCGCCCCATGGGGGCACCGGCAACCCGGTCGGTGGGCCCGGACCGTTTCACCGACCTGTTCACAGGATGGTCTTGTCCGGGATGACCGCCCCCTTGGGGATGACGAGGACGCCGTCCCGGATGTAGTAGAGCGGGTGATCGACGTCGGCGGGCTTACCCTCGGGCGAGAGGATGCAGTTGCGGCCGATGCGGGCGTTCTTGTCGATGATCGCGTTGTCGATGCGGGTGCCGCGCCCCACGCCGATCGGGATGCCCTGGTTCTCGGGGCGATTCCGCTTCTCGACCGTGTCGTAGTGATCGGCCCCCATCATCACGACCCGATGGAGGGAGCTCCCCGCATCGAGGATGGACCGGATGCCCACCACCGCATGGCGCAGTTGGGCGTGATCGATGGTGCACCCGTCGGCGATCACCGCGTGATCGATCGCCGCGCTCTCGATGCGGGTGGCCGGGAGGTAGCGCGGCCGGGTGAAGACCGTGGGGTTGAAGAAATCGAACTGGGGCCGATCGTTGGTCTGGTCGAGGCTGGCCTCGAAGAAACTGCGGATCGTGCCGATGTCCTCCCAATAGCCCTGGAAGATGTAGGAGTAGACACGGCGCTGCTCGATGGCCCCGGGGATGATGTGCTTGCCGAAATCGGTGTGATTGTTGTTCAGCAGGTCGAAGAGCACCTCGCGGTTGAAGACGTAGATGCCCATCGAGGCGAGGTAGAGATCCTCGTCACGACGGATGCCGAGCTTCGGGTAGGTCGCCCGGTCGAGTTTCATCGACTCCAGCACCGCAGGATCCTTCGGCTTCTCGACGAAGCGGGTGATCCGGTTCTCGGGATTGACCTGCATGATGCCCAGCGCCGAGGCCTCGCGCGCGGCAACGGGGATGGTCGCCACGGTCAGGTCGGCCGAATGATCGATGTGGGCCTGCAGGACCGCCTGGAAGTCCATCTGGTACAACTGGTCGCCCGAGAGGATCAGCGCGTACTCGAAGTCGTTGTTCTTGAAATGCTGGAGGTTCTTGCGGACCGCGTCGGCCGTGCCCTGGTACCAACTGGTGCTCGAGAAGCTCTGCTCGGCGGCCAGCAGTTCGACGAAGCCCCCGCTGAAGTGGTCGAACTTGTAGCTCTGAGAGACATGGCGGTGCAGCGAGGCCGAGTTGAACTGCGTGAGCAGGTAGATGCGGCGCAGGCCGCTGTTGATGCAGTTCGAGATGGGGATGTCGACCAGACGGTACTTGCCCGCCAGCGGCACGGCCGGCTTGGCGCGATCCCGGGTCAGAGGGAACAACCGGGTGCCCTGACCTCCCCCCATGATGATGCTGAGGGTGCTGCCGTTGAAGGAGGAGGGTCTTGGGAGGGGCATACGGGAGGGGCCGAGTTTTCCCCTTTCTAGTCCCGGGCCCGGGTTTTCTCAAGGTGAGATGCACCCCGCCATCGCTGTCGGGGCGCACTCGCGGGTCGTCCGGGCCGGCTCCCGGCGTCGCCTCAGACCAGGCGTTGCCCACCGCCGTCGTAGCCCTCGCCGTCGAGGTCGATGAGGATGTCACGAGGCTCGGCCCCCTTGCTCGGCCCCACCACGCCTCGATCCTCCAGTTCGTCCATGAGGCGCGCCGCCCGGCCGTAGCCCAGCTTGAGCCGACGCTGCAACAGCGACACGCTGGCCTTCTTCTCGGTGCGGATGACGTCGATGCACTTCTGGAGGATCTCGTCGTCCTCGCCGCCGCCCTCGTCGTCCGGATCGAGCGGCAGCGATCCCACGCTGCTCTGGGCCTTCTGGAGGGCCTGATGGATCTCGGGCTCGTAGCTCGGCTTGCCCTGCACGCTGATGTGGTTCATCACCGCCTCGATCTCGGCGTCGGTGATCAGCGCTCCCTGCGCCCGAATCAGCCGCCCGGACCCCGGCGGCAGGTAGAGCATGTCGCCCTTGCCCAGCAGCTTGTCGGCCCCCATCTGGTCGAGGATGGTGCGCGAATCGACCTTGGCCGCCACCTGGAAGGCGATGCGCGCCGGGATGTTGGCCTTGATGACGCCGGTGATCACGTCCACCGAGGGGCGCTGCGTGGCCACGATGCAATGGATGCCCGCGGCGCGGGCCATCTGGGTGATGCGCGCGATGGCCATCTCGACATCGGCCGGGGCCACGAGCATGAGGTCGGCCAGCTCGTCGATGATGACGACGATGTAGGAGAGCTTCTCCGGGATGACGATGTCCTCGTCGCGCGGGACGACGATCTGCTCGTCGATCTCCACGGCGAACCCGTCGGCGCCGGGCTCGACGCGCTCCTTGCGGGCGGTCAGGGGCAGCTCGGGTTCCTGGGGCGGCAGCGGCTTCTCCTTGGGCCGCTCGTTGAACGACTTGATGTTGCGCACCCCGACCCGGGCGAAGATCTGGTAGCGCTTCTCCATCTCGTTGACCACCCAGCGCAGGGCGAGGATGACCTTCTTGGGATCGGTCACCACGGGCACCACGAGGTGCGGCAGGGCGTTGTACTGCTGCAGCTCCACCACCTTCGGGTCGATCATCACGAATCGGAGCTGATCGGGGCTGAAGCGGTAGACCAGCGACGCGATGATGGTGTTGATGCAGACCGATTTGCCCGAGCCGGTGCTGCCGGCGATGAGCACGTGGGGCATCTCGGCCAGATCGGCGATGATGGGGTGGCCGTACACATCCTTGCCGAGCGCCAGAGGGATCCGGGCCTTGGTGTTCTGCCACTCCGGGGCCTCGAGGAGGTCCCGCATGATGACCTTGGTCTTGACCGCGTTGGGTACCTCGACGCCCACCGACGACTTGCCGGGGACCGGGGCGAGGATGTTGAGACGCTCGGCCTTCAGCGCCGCGGCGATGTTGTTGGTCAGGCCCGCGATCTTCTCGAGCTTCACGCCCGGGGCCGGGTGCAATTCGTAACGGGTGATGGTCGGCCCCTTGGTGATGTCGCCCGGAGCCACTTCGATGCCGAACTGGGCCAGCGTCTGGACCATCAGCCGGGCGTTGGACATGAGCTCCTCCTTGGTCTCGGTCGGCTTGACCGTGGTGTCGGGAAGGCTCAGGAGATCGATGGAGGGCAACCGGTAATTGCCGATGACCGGGGCGATGGCCACGGTGATCGGTTTGGGCTTGCGCACCTGCATGACCGCACGCGGACGGGGTGTCGCCACGGGCGCGGGCGACTCCACCGGAAGGGAGGACCCGCCGGCCGACGGAGAGGCGGACTCGGGGCGATCCCAGGGCGGCGCGTCGTCGACGTCATCGCCTTCGGCCCCACCGGGCTGGGATCCTGGGGATTCGCTCGATGCCTGTGGAACGCCGGATCCCTCGGCGTCGTCGAGATCGATCCCCCGCGGCCGGCCGAGGATCTGCTCGGACACCGACCTCGGTTTGCGCGCGGGCGGCGGAGGTGTCGGCTCGTCCTTTTCCGGAGCCACGACCGCCGCGATCTCGTCGGCCTTGATGACCTCCCCGGTCTGCACCGGTTGGGCTTCACGGGGCTGGGGAACGCTGAGGTCGCGGATGGTCACCTCCGGAACCGGACGCAGGTCGGCCCCCAGCCCGGTGGACGGGGTGGATGGCACCGGTTCGGACTCGGCGGCGGCCTTTGCCCGTCCCGCCTTGACCGCGGTCGTCGGCACGGCGGGTGCCGGTGCCTCCGCCTCGGCCGCGGCCTGCTTGGCCAGCTCCCGGGCCTTCTTCTCCAGCGACCGGGACTTCTTCTCGAGAGCCGCCTCCTCGGCGGCCAGTTTCTCCTCCGGCGTTCTCGGGACCCGCTCCCAGAGACGGCGGACCCAGACGACCAACTGGTGGTCGGTCAAGAACAGCAGGCTCGCCAGATAGATGATCACGTAGGTCACCACCGCCCCCATGCGACCCACCGAGTACTCGACCCAGGCGTTGTTGATCTGGTGCCCCAGCAGACCGCCGGGGCTGGGCCCGCTGTCCTTCCGGAACTGGACTCCGGGGATCCACCGTTCGCACAGGTCGAGCACGCCCACGCAGGCGATGAGCAGGCCCACCGAGGCGATCAGCGAACGCCATCGGCGCAGATACCCGAGCGAGGGCACGAAGGACGCGCAACCGAAGCCGAGGAAGAGCACCGGAAGGACCCAGATGCCGAAGCCGAGGATGAGACGCAGTTCGAAGACCGCCCTCGCGCCGAGCCAGCCCATCCAGTTGCGGATGGTGGTGTTGGGCTCGGTGGTGTTGACGGACAGGTCGAGCCGATCGTACGAGATCAGCGCGGCGGCGAGCATCACCGCCACGAGGATCAGCAGCAACCCCTGGCTATCGACCCAGATCCGGTCGCTGCCGGGTTGTTCCGTCGTCCGCTCCTTGGTCGCCACGGGTGGCAATCTACGGACCCGCCCGAGGCCGCGGCAAGCGGCGAACCGCGCGGACCCCGATTCCTTCCGATTGGCGGTCGCCTTCCGGGGACCCGCCGCCTAACCTCAGGGGGCCGTGGATACACGGAGACGGAGACATGCCCGAGCCCATCGACATCGAGATCACGGAGAGCCGGCCGGGCCTGCGCCTGGACCGCTATCTGGCGGAGCGTTTCCCGGAGACATCCAGGGGACGCTTCCAGCAACTCATCGCCGAGGGCGCCGTGGTCGTGAACGGTTCCCCCACGAAGGCGACCGACCGACCCCGGGTGGGTGACCGGATCCAGGTGCGCTGGCCCGAGGCGATTCCCAGCGAGGTGCTGCCCGAGGACATCCCTTTGGCGATCCTCCATGAGGACGAGGACCTGCTGGTGGTCGACAAGCCCGCCGACCTGGTGGTGCACCCGGCCGCGGGCCACGACTCCGGCACCCTGGTCCATGCGCTGCTGCATCATTGCCGGGGCCGACTCAGCGGCATCGGCGGGGTGGAGCGACCCGGCATCGTCCACCGGTTGGATCTGGGCACCAGCGGTTGTCTGGTGGTGGCCAAGACCGATGCGGCGCACGGGCACCTTTCAGCGCAGTTCGCCGAGCGCACCGTGCACAAGACCTATCTGGCCGTGGTCATCGGCAGGGTCCACCCGTCGAGCGGCGACATCCGTGCCCCCCTCGCCCGCCACCCGGTCCAACGGAAGAAGATGGCGGTGACGACCCCGGGCGCCGGGCGCGAGGCCTGGACCGAGTACCGCTGCATCGAGACGCTGGGGGACGTCTCACGGGTGGAGTGCCGACTGCACACCGGTCGGACGCACCAGATCCGCGTCCACCTCGCCCATCTGGGTTTCCCGCTGCTCGGCGACGCGGTCTACGGGGAACGGGCCAACGCCCGGTTCTTCCAGGAGCACCGGTGGAAGGCGCCCCGGCAGATGCTCCATGCCGCGCGACTGGGGTTCGTGCATCCCCGCACGGGAAAACCGGTCGCCTTCGAGGCGCCGCTCCCGGCCGACATGGCGGGCTGCCTCGACCACCTCCGGTCCGCCTTCGGCGAGGGAACGACGCCACCCGCGCGAACGCATGCCCCCCGCCGCCGACCATGAGCGAGTCCAAGAGCGAGTCCAAATCCCGTTTCCTCAAGCAGAGTCTCTGGATGATCGCCGCCACCATCGGTGGAGGCCTCGGCATGGCCCTGGTGCACGGATCGGTGTCCAAGCTCGGCGGGGGCCAGGTGTACCTCCAGTTCAAGTCGCTGCTGGCGATCTTCTACGTGGTGGGGGCGGCCCAGGGAGCACTGTGGACCCTCGCGGCCCGACAGACAGCGATGGCACTGACCCCGGACGCCGTCGACGCGGCCCGGGACCGGTTGAAGCGCATCGCCGGGATCGTCCTCTGGGCGATGGTCGGGACCGGCGTGGCGCTGATCCCCGGCGGACCCGCGCTGTCGGCCCACCTGAAGCTGACCTCCGTCCTGCCGCTCTGGATCACCTGGGGACTCATCCTGGCCTCGCTGCTGGCGGCCCTTCAGCGTGGCATCCTTCAGGGCCGGCAGGACTTCGCGGGCCTGGGTCTGATGTCCATCGCCGACGGGTTGGGGCGATTCGCCTCGGTGGTGGCGATCCTCACCTGGATCGGCGGTGGAGCCTCCGGAGCCATCGGGGGTGCACTGGCCGGCACCCTGATCGCGATGGCGGCAGGCTTCCGCGCGCTGCGCCCCGCGACTCCGGCCCCCACGGAAACCAGAGGACCGACGCCACAGGCCTCGGGCGATCAGGGGGACGGATTCTGGTGGTTGTTCCTCGGCGCAGCAGCCCTTCAGGGACTGGGCCAACTCGACAATCTCTTCCTGCAGTCGGCCATCCCGGAACACTGGCAGGAGGAGGTCGGCTCGCGGTATTCGCCGGGGGCACAGATCGGGTTCGCCCTCAGTCAATTCACCGTGCCCCTGGCCCTGGTGATGTTCCCCAAGGTCGCCCGCAGCACCGCCGGAGGCGATGGGGATCAGGCCTTCCGATGGACCCTGCTGGCGACGATGATCCTCGGTGGCTTGGCGGCCCTGGGCTGCACCTTGCTGCCATGGTTGCCGGTCAAGATCCTCCTGCCAGGCATCCCCACCGAGTTGTCGGCCCCGCTGGTGCCCTGGTTCGTCTGGGGCATGCTGGCCTTCACGCTGGCCAATGTGTTCTTCAGCGATCGGATGGCCCACAGAGACTTCCGCTTCGTCCCAGGGGCACTGGCTCTGGCCCTTCTGTATGGTTGGAGCCTCTGGGGATTCCGGGAAGCGCTCCTGCAAGGGACTCCGGCCGAAGGACTGCAGCGCGTGGTCCAACGACTCGTCATCTTCAACATCGCCCTGCTGCTCTGGGCGGTGATCGTCAGCGCCCCGGCGCGCCTGCGCCGTCGGTCCACTCCTTGAGCGGGATCCCCCATCGCTCCAAGGCTCCCCGCAACGCCTCCAACGGCAGGCCGATGACGTTCGAGGGCGAACCGGTCACCGACTCCACGAGCCAGTCGCCATGCTGCTGGAGCGCATAGCCACCGGCCTTGTCGAGCGTCGGAACCACCACCAGGTAGCGCTCGATCACCTCGGAACCGAGCGGGCGGAACACCACGCGGGTCACGTCGGAGAACACCTCGGACCTTCCGGATGCGTCATGCCTCAGGCAAACGCCGGTCACCACCTCATGCGCCTTGCCGGACAACCCCTCGAGCATCGCCCGCGCCTCGGCCAGGTCGGCGGGTTTGCCGAGGGGCCGCCCCTCCAACCACACGAGCGTGTCGGCCCCCAGGACCAGGTGAGCCGGATGCCGACGGGCGACGGGCTCGGCCTTGATCCGCGCATTCAGTTCGCAGAGCGGTCGGACCCCCAGGGTCGCATCGTGGACCTCGGTGGCATCGCTGGGGACGACCTGGAACTCCGCGACCAGCGTGCGCAGCAGTTCGACCCGCCGGGGCGAGGCGGAGGCGAGGATGATCGGAAGCGGGTGCATACAACTCAGAAGGAGACCAGGGCGGGCGTGGTGGAGCGCAGGACCGATTCCTGGTGGAAGGCGTTCCGGTATTCGGCGCGGATGGCCTCGATGGCCTGCTCGGCCTCGTGGGTGGGCGGATGGAGCACGACCAGCACCCGCGTCGCCAGGCGCCGGATCTCTCCCGAGCCCGCTCGCCATTGACCCCGGGCCTCATGGACCGTGAACCCCCCGGGGAACCTCGGCGTCACGCGCTCCGCCAGGAACGACTCCCAATCCTCGGCGTCCACCGCGGCCAGATACAATTCGGTCCGCAACCACTGCGGCGGCACCGTGTTCGGCGAACCCGGCTGGAACTTCCGGGAGGTTTCCTTCGAAGCCGACGCACAACCCACCACGACCAGCACCAGCAGGAGCAACGAAAGGACCCTCATCGTCACGACGCGAACGCGATCCCGCCCCTCCGGATGGCATTTCATGGAGCCATTGAGCACCGCCCGGCGCCGCTCTGACAATCCCGCAGCATCCGATCCCGCAGCATCAGGAACGCTGGCAGCGGGGACAGTGGTAGGTGGATCGTCCGGATTGGGTGAAGCGGACGATCGGAGTCCCGCAACGCCGACACGGCTCGCCCTCACGATCGTAGACCCAGAGCCCTCCGTCGGCCGGCGATGCCTGCAAGCCACCTTGTCGATAGAGCATGGGGTGGCCCGACTCGAGTGCCCGGAGGTTCCTTTCCACGGCCGAAGTCAGGAGTTCCACCAGCACCCGATGCAACCGGTGGATGGGTTCGCTCGACAGGGAACGGGCGGGCCGGGTCGGGTCGATGCCCGACAGGAACAAGGCCTCGCTGGCGTAGAGGTTGCCCACCCCGGCCAAACGGGCCGGATCCATGAGACACACCTTGATGGGCCGACGATCGTGGACCAACGCCTCCCCCAGCGCCTCCGGAGTGAACGCGGGGTCCAGCGGATCGGGACCCGCCGCAGGTGCCGATGCCGACCCCAGATGCAGCGCCCCGAACTGGCGGGGATCGTCGAGCACCAGACGCCGGTCATCGAACCGGAACACCACCGCCGCGTGCCTCGGCAACGGAACACCGGCGGGCAGGATCTCCCAGGACCCGGTCATTCCCAGATGGCTCGCCATCGGCAGCGCTCGCCCATCCGGGCCCACCCAATGCCAGAGCAGGTGTTTTCCAAGGCGGTGGAGGTCCTGGAGCCGGGCGCCTTTCAGCGCCTTCCGGAAACGGGCGGGAAACAGCGGGCGAACCAACCGTGGCTTGAGCACCTCGATGTCCGTGACGGCATGGCCGCGGAACCGCGGCAGCAACCACCGCGCGAAGGCCTCGACCTCTGGAGACTCCGGCATGGGCCGAATCTAGACCAGGCCCGCCGAGGCACCAATGCGCCATCGCTCCTCAAACACGGCTGGTTCCCGGGCCCGGGAGTCCCTACGCTCATGGGCGTGGTTCCGCAGATCGCCATCGTCGTTCCCGTCTTCAACGAGGAGGCCAACATCGAGCCGCTGGTGACGGAGATCGCCCAGGTGTTCCGCGCCGAGACCCGTCCCTGGCAATTGGTGCTGGTCGACGACGCCTCGACCGATGGCACCTGGGAGGCGATCCGCGCCCAGCAGTCCCGGGATCCGCGCGTGATCGGGATCCGCCACCGGAGGAACGCGGGCCAGAGCGCGGCCATCTGGACCGGCATCGCGGGGACCGAAACCCCGTTCCTGTGCACCCTCGACGGCGACCTGCAGAACGACCCGTCCGAACTGCCACGGATGCTGCAACTCCTCGACCGGGCCGACTTCGTCTGCGGGCATCGTGTCTCGAGGCAGGATTCCTTCGTCCGGAAGGTGTCTTCGCGGGTGGCCCGGAGCGTCCGCTCCTGGAGCCTGGGCTGGGATTTCGCCGACACCGGCTGCGCCCTGAGGGCCTTCAAGCGCAGCAGCCTCGCGGGCGTCTTTCCGTTCAACGGACTGCACCGGTTCCTGCCGATCCTGGTGGCCGGCAACGGAAGCCAGGTGCTGGAGGTGCCGGTGAAGCACCGTCCGCGCACGGCCGGGGTCTCCAAGTACGGCGTCTGGAATCGTCTGGGCCGGGGTCTCTTCGACCTCGTGGGCATGGCGTGGTACCAGCGCCGACGCCTGCCGACCCTCGAGACCGAATCCACCCGGGGCTCCTGAGCCGCCACCGGGGCTCCTCGGTCAACGTCCCGCGACCGACAGCTCCAGGATCCGGCCCGAGGGGCCGTACGAGTCGCCGCTGTTGGTGGCCCGGGAATACTCGGCGATGTAGAGCTTGCCGGGGGCTCCCTGATGGATGTCGATGGGGCGGCCCAGACCGGACAGCACGGTATGGAAATGCCCCTCGTAGCGCCCTTCGGCATTGCGACGCAGGGTCGCGCGGAGCACATCGAATCCGGAGTTCTCCTTGGGTGATCGGATGAAGTTCCCGAACCGGGTCAAAAGGAAGGTCCCCCGGTAGCCCTCCGGAAACTCCTTGCCCAGGAAGACGATGCCGCCCGGCCCCGAATGGGGATCGAACGTGAACATCGGGCTGCCGGAGAACCCGCCATCGGGGCCCAGGTTGGCGACCGGCAGCGTGAACGCCTGGCCGGCCGGCGGCTCCGGGCTCGTGGGATAGGCCTTCTTGGTCCAGTCGGCGAAGCGGTAGGGAAAGCCGTAGTGGCGCCCTTCCTCGATGTGGTTGAGTTCCTCGGGCGCATCGGCGTCCGGACCGTTCTCGGTGGCGAACATCTCCCCGGCGTCGTTCCAACAGAACCCATAGGCGTTGCGGATGCCGCGTGCGTACACCTCGAGCTTGGGGGGCTCCGCATCGGTCTTGATGCGCCAGAGGCAACCGGTGATCGGGGTCTCGCCGCCGCCGAACCATTCCGAATCGGCACCGGTCAACCCGCCATCGGTACGCCCCCCGTTGCCGACATACAGATGCCCGTCCGGACCGAAGGCGATGTGCTCGACGCCGTGGATGTAGGCCGGGCTGCCGGGGTAGTTCGTCTGGAACCAAGGCTTGAGGTCGGCGGGATGCCCGTCGGCCACACCGGTGCTGCGATAGATCGTGACGATGTTCTGATAGGGCCGGGTCGCCTTGTTCTGCTGGTTGGAAGCGATGTAGAGCCGCTTCTGGCGGTCCAGGGTCATGCCCAAGACGAAGAGAGGACCACCGATGTCGTCCGGGCGTTTCTCCAGATAGCGGCCGGCCGGAAGGATCTGCTTGAGCGCGGCGTTCGAGGGATCCAACCGCCACACATCGCCCTGCTCGGTGAGGACGTACAACCCCTTGCCCCGGCCGTCGCCGGCCAGGCGCACGGGGCGGAAGGGCAGTCGGGCCACCTCGCGCAACCGGAAGCCCTCGGGAGCCTTCGGCAGCGGCGGGTAGCGATTGGCCTGCCGGAGGGCCTCGATCGTGGGGTAGGCGGTCGTGGCCCGGACCTTCTTGACCCGATCGGCGGTCACCTCAGGCCCCGAATTGCCCCAGTTCCGCAGGACATGATTCAGCACCAGGGCCACCTCCTCGTCTTCCAGCACGGCCGGAGGCATCACTCCGGCATAGCGACGGCCGTTGACCGTGATCTCTCCGCTCAGACCCTCGCAGACGACCCGGATGGCCCGATCGATGTCGGCCAGCAGGTAATCGGAACCGGCCAACGGCGGGAACACCCCGGGGATGCCCTGCCCGCGCATCTGATGGCAGGCGAAGCAGTTCTTGAGGTAGAGATCACGTCCTCGGGACAGGGTCGCCTCCGAGCCCGGCGAAGTGGTAGCGCCAGCCACCGCGCCCGGGGAAGAACCGCCCTCGGCCAGAGCCATGCAGGCCATGCAGGCCCACAAAGCCAGGACCTGAAACCACCGGAACACCCCCCGTTCCACCGAATCTTCCTGCTTCATTGGATCACCCACCAGTTCATGCCCTGCGCCGGTACGTTCACGGTCATCTCGACCCGCCCATCGGGGCCGACCGTCAATCGACGGGCCTTGCCCCCGCGCTCGGACACCCGCGCCGTCCGCGTCAACCCGGTGTAATACAGGTTGGGCTTCAGGACCTGGCGAACGGGTTCGTTCAACGGATTGAAGACCACGAGCAACCCCTTTTCCTTCAAGGCCGGATTCACATGCAGCATCCAATCGAGGTCGCGGGCATCGGCACGGCGACCGTGGATGAGATCGCTCTCCAAGATGTCGCGGTGCGCCTTGAACCAGTCCACCTGCGACTGGACCATGGCACGGGTGGTGTCGTTGTCGAACAACCGCGGTCCGCGATAGCAGGCCTGGACGCCGAGGGCGAGGTTGCTCTCCAGCATGCGCCGGTAGTGGTCGAGGTGTTCGGACAGGGGTTCGATCGTCGCCGCGGCTCCCCCGCCCTGGTACTCGGTCAACGGCACGAACATCCAGCCCATGCTGGGGGTCTTTTCCCAGGTGCCGTCGAAGATGTTCTGCCGGGTGTGGATGACCTGCTGCTCGCGCGGCAACGACCAGTTCACCTCGCGGTAACCCATGCCGGTCTTGGTGGAACCGGCCATGAAATAATGGTCGGGAACATTCAGGTAGATGCCCTCGGCCCGGCACCAGCGGTAGAAGTCGCGGATCTCGACCCATTGGTTCCAGCGGGAGTCCTCCAATCCGCGGTGCCCCGGGTGATCGGTGGCCGCACAGGGATCTCCAGGGTAGGAGCCGTCGTGCTCGAGCAGCGTGAATCCGCTCTGCCGATGGAAGTCGTACAGGCGGCGGAAGTAGTTGGTGCCCCACCGGCTCTGGAGGCAGGGGGAATTGCCGAACGCCGGCTTGAGTCCCGGGGGCATCACCACGTCGTGGCCACCGCCGACACGCCGTGACGCCAGGAGGGAATAGCTCCCGATCTCCACGCCCCGACTCCGCGCGTAGGCGGCGAACGACTGGGCCTTCTTCAAGGTCTCGGGCCGTTCGTTCTCCATGTCGAACCCACTGCCGAAACTGAGGATGAGCATCTCGAACCCGGTCGCCGCGCATTGGTCGATGGCGTTGGTGACCGTGGGTCCGTGCGAGGAGACCACGTGCATCATCAGGGGATTCTCGGTCGCCCAGGGGGCCACCGTGCGCACCATCCGTCGCACTGCCAGCCCGCACCGTTCCCGATCGGTGCTGTCCTGGGGGAGGATCCAGGCCCGGCAACTTTCGAAGGTCGCCCCGGGGGCCAGCGCCTGCGCCGGTCCGAGATCGGGCCCGACGTCCAGCAGGCACGGAGTCTTCTTCTCGTAATTGACCTGGGTCTGGAACTCGGGATCCGGCAGCCACCGGTAGGACCGCCGGTTGGCCCCCGCCGCGGTCATCCCGCCGAAGGACAGGTCGGTCTCGACATGGAAGTTGGGCGGCGTGAGTCCGACGGTGAGTTCATCGACCTCCGAAACCCGCTCGACCGCGGCCAGCACCTCGCTGGAGAACCGGTTGAGCGTCACGGCCCGGTCGGTCCCGTTGCTCAGGGTCAGCCATTTCGAGTAGCACGGCAGACCGTCATACAGCTCGTAGTGGACCGAGATGCGGAGACCGCGCAACGAGGGCCCGGAGGCCGGCTCCGGTGGGGCCTCGAAATCGAGCCGAAGGGTGACACCCCTCGGCGGCCACTGCACCCCGGGCGCATGATGGCGCACCCGTTTCCAAGCCATCCGTTCCTGCGGGACGCCCACCTGATGTCCGACATAGCGGAAGGCCTCGGGTCGGGCCTTCAGTTGCGATTCCCACTCGGGCCTCAGGAACGCGTAGTTGGGTTGGCCCTGCAACCCACCGACCTCCAACCGCCTGCCATCGATCTCCACCAGGGCCTCGGGCTTCACGCCGCGGATCAGGGACTCGCCGGTGACCCTATGCTCCAACGCCACGGTGGCCGCATTGGGAGCGATGCGAATCACCCTCCGGAGCAGGCCGTTGTCGAGGATCACCTCCGGTCGATCGCGGCCGACCTGGACCTGCGCCCGGTACGGCGACGGGTCGATCAACCAGTCGGGTTGGGGGGCGGCGGCCAATGCTCCCTTGGGGAGGAGCAGCCAACCGAGGACGGCCCAGAGAGGTGAGCGGGTGGGATTCCAGTGCATGATGAACGGGTGACAGACCGGGATCGATCCCGGGACATTCAGGGTTTTGAGGGCGAGGGAGCCGGTGCCTGGGCCACGAACTCCAGCAAGTCGGCCACCGACTCCTGGGACAACCCGGACAGCAACCCCTCGGGCATGAGCGACTGACCCGAACTGCGCATCGAGCGCACCGCACGCCGTTCGAGGGTCATTTCCTGACCGCCACCGAGTCGAAGTGTCACCTGGGTGGGCGTCTCGCGGGCGATGAGGGCCGAGTGGGTCTCCCCGTCGTTGGTTTCCACCGAGAAGGCGATGAACTGGGGCGCGACCTCGGTATGCGGCTGGACGATGCTCGCCAACAACCGTTCCTTGCCGGCCGTGCGGACGGTCACCAGGTCGGGCCCCACCGCATGGCCTTCGGCACCGGCCCGATGGCAGGTCGCGCACCGTTCCCGGAACAGGCGATCGCCCCGCTCGGCGGAACCGGGCAACGACAGCGCCGGCTGGAGCGAAGCCAGGGTGTCCGCCACCGAGGGCTCCTTCGGCAACCAACGCCGGGCGGCTTGGGCGATGTCGGACGAGGCGTGGCCTTGCAGGCTCCGGATCGTGGCGGTGGGGATGTCCGTGGGCACCACCGTCCCGCGTTCCACCGCTCCCAGGAGCAGGCGGGCCCGCTCGGGCCGACGGGCCAACAGGGTCGCCACGGCGCTCCGATCCTCGGGTCCGTAGGTTCTCCAGGGCTGGAGGAGCTTCTCGGCCACGATGGGATCTTCGCCACGCCCCAGCGACTGGATGGCCGCTGCACGCACACGGGAGGACGCCGCCTGCAGCAACCTTCCCAGGGGATCGGACACATCGGCGGGTCGGCCCAGGGCCATCAACTCCACGGCCCGAACGCGGTCGATCTCGGGAACCGTCTCGTCGAGGGCACGGGCCACGGCGGAGCGGAACAGGGGCTGCAGCCGCTCCTCGGCCCGACGGGCGATCCCGGCCGTGGCGGACCGCGACGCGGCTTCGAGGAAGGCGCGCACCAGACGCGGCGCATGCGCAGAGGCGCTCTCCATCCGCGCCACTGCCGAAAGGAACACCTCCACCTCACCGGGGATGCCCTGCCTTCCCATCGCGGTGGCGACGGCCTCCAGGAAGTCTCCGGCTCGGGGCTGGCGCAGGAAGGCCGGATCGGAGACCAACGTCTGCAACACCTCACCAGCCCCGTCGCCCAGGCTGGTCAACGCCGCCGTCGGCACCCATGGCTGGTGCCCATCCCGGACCACCAGTCGGGCCAGGGCCGCAGGGCGTTCGGAAGCGGACCAGGCGCCGAGGGCGAAGGCCAATCGATGGCGGACGCGGGGCGAGGGATCGTCCACCCGGTCCAACAGTCGGCGTCGCAGGGCCAAGGCACCCGCATCGGAACCACCGACCCGGGATTCGGCCAGGGCCACGGCATGCTCGCGGACCCGTTCATCGGGGTCGACCAACGCCGGCGCCAGCACGCGCTGAGCATCCAGGGCTTTCAACCCCTCGAGCGAATACAGGGCATGCATGCGGGCCAACGGCATCTTGGATGCCGTGGCCATCCGCTCCAGGCCGGGCACCACCGAGGCATCCTGACGCTCGTGGATGAGCCGCGAGGCGGTCTCGCGCACCCAGCCATTCGGACTCTCCAGAGCGGCGATGCAGTCCGCGAGCGAGGCCCGGCTCCATCGACGCGCCGGGGGCCTTTGAAACCCCTCGGGAACCACGCGCCAGATCCTCCCGCGGTCATTGCCGCTGTTCAGGTCGAGGTGCTGCTTGATGGCCTCGGGGATCGACCACGGGTGCTCGATCACCTCCCGGTACATGTCCACGATGTAGAGGCATCCATCCGGACCATTCTGGAAATGCACCGGTCGGAACCAGGTGTCCCGCGAAGCCAGGAATTCGACCCCCTGCTCATCGGCGGCCCGTCGGGCGACCCACCCCGCCCCGTCGGCATGCAGCACCTTGCGATGCACCAGGTTGCCACCGGCATCGCCGATGAAGACGTTGTCGGCGAACTCCGGGCCGAAGGCGTCTCCCCGATAGACCGTCGCCCCGGTCGCCCCGGTGAAATAGCCGGAGACCCGCCCGCCGCCCTCCACCATCCCCGGCACGACGCCACTGATGCGCCACCGCGTGCGGACAATCCGCCAGGGCTCGTCGGGGCTGATGCGGAACACCTCCGCCGCCGGGCCATCGGCGGCGATGCTCACGCGCGGCGATGGCAGCGACACCCAGGGATTCCGGGAGGCGTGGACCCGGTCGAAGGCCATCCACTGGAGATGGTCGCTGTTGCTGCACACGAAGCGCCGCCCGACCGAATCGAAGGTCAGCCCATACTGACCGCCGCCCGTCTCCGGGCGGAGGGTCTCGGTCAACGGATCCAGGCTGAAATCCAGGCCCCGCAGATCGAGACCCGGGCCCTCGGCGCCGGCCCTGGCCACCCGCTGGCCGCCGTTGGGTCCTGTCGCCCCGTAGAGACGATGATCGAGTCCCCAGTTGAAGGAGTTCAGGAGGGCTTGGACATTGAGGCGGGCCACCCCGCTGCCGAAGCCGCTCACCACGACCCGGCGTTCATCGGCCTTGCCGTCTCCGGTCGTGTCCTTGAGCCACAGGATGTCGGGCGAGGCACCGACATAGAGCCCCCCTTTCGAGCAGATCAACGCCGTCGGCCACGGCAGGTTGTCGGCGAAGACCGTGGAACGATCGAAACGACCGTCGCCGTCGATGTCTTCCAGCATCCGGATCCGGCCCGCATGCGGGTTCTCCTCGCGTCGCTCGGAGTAGTCGATCATCTCGGCCACGAAGGCGCGGCCGTCCTCGTCGAAGGCCATCGTCACGGGGCTGGCCACCAGCGGCTCGCTCGCGGCCAGTTCCAGCCGGAATCCCTTGCGGATCCGGAAGGTGTCCGCGGCACGGTCGGCGGACACGGGCGGGAAGCGCTCCAACTCCCCGGCCTCCACCCGGGTGGCCTTGTCGGTCTTGCCGTAGGCCTCGGAGTAGCTCACCCGGGTCTTCGGAGGCGACGCCGGCTCGGCCCCCACGCAGGCCACGGCGGCCACCACGGCGGCCGACACCGCATGCCAGGAGATCCAAGCCGGAGCGTTCACACGGAGGATCATGGCCCCACACCAGCCACAAACCCAGCCCGCAGTTCGGTCGGGGCGGGTGCGGCTCGGGCCCTCATCGGCGGCCCGCCCGCTGCAGCGCCTCGTCCACAAGGCCGGGTGTCAGCACCACGGGCAGTGCTTCCGGAGCCTTGGAAGGATCCGGGGAATACACCAGAACCAGGGGCACTCCCCGGCGACCGTGCTTCTTGAGCTCATCGGCGATGACCGGGTCTCCATCGGTGAAATCACCCTCGAACACCCGCACCCCCAGTTCGCGGACCCGCGCCCGAGTGGCATCGATCTCGATGGCCGTCGCCTTGTTCCACTTGCAGTTGAGGCAACTGTCGGCCGTGAAATCCACCAGCACCGGGTGCCCCTCGCGCCGGGCCTGATCGACGGCCGAGGCGCTCCATTTCTGCCAATCCAAGCCCTTGGCCTTCTTGGCCACCGCCGGGGTCCTCCAGTCCAACTGGCGTTCGAGGAAGCCGAAATACCCCGCGGCGATCAGCGCCAGTGCAACGACCCGGGCCCAGCCCCGGCCCCGGGTCGAGCGCTGCACGAATTCGCCCCAGACCCAGGCGGCCGCGGCCAACACCACCAGGAACAAGCCGAACCACAGCACACCGCTGCCGGCCTCGCCCAGGCGACCCGCGGTGAACCAGAACAACCACATCGCCGTCGCCAGCATGGGAAAGCCCATGGCCACCTTGAAGCGCACCATCCACACGCCGGGCCGGGGCAGGAAGCGCAGCCAGGCCGGCTCCCAGCACAGCGCCACGAACGGCGACGCCAAGCCCGCCCCGATGGCGAGGAAGAACGTGAGGATGACCAGCGGCGGCTGGAGGAAGGCGAACGCAAGGGCCGAGGCCAAGAAGGGCGCGGTGCAGGGCGTCGCCAGGACGGCCGCGAGGACGCCATTGAAGAAGGCCCCGCTCCAACCTTCCTTCGATGACAGGTCGGAGGCCTTCTGCATGGCCGAGCCCCCGAGGGTCAGTTCGAACACCCCGAACAGGTTGAGCGCCACCAGGGTGATGAGCACGGTGATCAGGACCCGGAAGATCGGATTCTGGAACGGAGCACTCCAGCTGGCGGTGCCGCCGGCCGACTGCACCGCCAAGGCCACGCCGGCCAGCACCAGGAAGGAGGCCAACACCCCGGCCCCGTACACCAGCCCGAGGGTGCGGACGCGCCGGGGCTCCTCCTTGGCCTGCTGGACGAATCCCAGGACCTTGAGGGCCAGCACCGGCAGAACGCAGGGCATCACATTCAGGATGAGTCCACCGACAAAGGCCGACAGCAGCTTGAGGAGCAACTCGCCCCAGGACACGGGCTCGGTCGAAACGGACGCGGGCGCAGCCGCCGCGACCCCGATGGGAACGCTGAACTGCACGGGTTCAGCCGACGACCCCTGCCCCTTTGGCACCAACAGGCCCTCCAATCGCTCGGGCCAACCGGACTCCCCGGACGCGACCTGCTTCCGGATCCGGAACCCCCCCTCCTGCGCACCGAGGAATTCGGTCTTCACCGAAACCTGACCCACCCCGGCGGCCGCTTCGAAGGGATGGACATCGAAGCCGGTGATGCCCTGTCCCGGCTTCCAATCGATCCGCAGGCTGCGCGGTGAACCATCGGCGGCCGGAGCCGATTCCCATAGGGCCCGGATCGGAAGGTCGGACACCGTGCGAGGCATGCGCCGAAGGGCCGCTTGGATCTCGTCGGCCCGGGCCGAGGCCGCAGGGGCGTCTCCGATCGTCACGGTCGTCTCGACCATGGCCGAACCCGGCACACATTCTTCACGGCATTCCAACCACCGCACCTTGGCCTTGAGCGTGAGGGATCCGGGAGGGTGAGCTGAAGGGATCTCGATCGGGACCAACAACAGGGTCGTCCCGGAATAGGTCAGCGTGTCGAATTCCTTCTCGGTGGTCTTGTCGGGTACGGGCCATTGGATGGCTCCCGCTGTGACTCCTGCGGGGAGGGTCCAATCCACGCGAGTCCGCATCCCCACCTCATCTCCGGGATGGCGCCAATAGACATGCCATCCTTCGGCCATCTGGAGTCGGACGGCCGCGAACACCCGGGATCCCGGTTTGGCGACGGCTTGATCGGTCCACAACTCGACGGTCGTGGCGGTTTCGGCGTGGATTCCCAAGGCCACGACCAGGAACACCGACCACCATGCTTGGATCCAACGCATGGATCAGTGTTAGGAGACGCTCCCTGTCCTGTCCAATGCTAAGCCGGAACGCTTCGGGACGTGCCGGGAATCCTGCTCCGATCGCGCAGGAACCACCCCCGGGTGGCGGAGGTCCGACCAACCCCGAGGGTGGATGTGGCGTTGAGGGGTGCGCCGAGGGGTGCCTGTCCAAGGCCCATCATGCCCCTCCTGAGCCATCGCTCTTCCGACGTCGCATCACCGCCTTCCACCAAGGGGAGGGTCTTGGAGAGTGCGCCCTGTCGGGCGCACAAAAGAAAAGGCGCGATGGAAACCATCGCGCCTTGTTCTGAGAATCAGGATTTCCGAACGAAATCAACGGCGGTTGCGGCGGAGCGCAGCGGCACCGATGAACGCGGCACCCACAACGCCGAGAGCCACGGTGGTCGGCTCGGGAACGTTGGCGGTCACGGTGATCTTGAAATTGTCGAGCTGGGCGTTGTCGAGCTTGCGGAGAGCCCAGTCGCTGGACCCGGGACCAGTCTTCTGCCAGAAGTCATCACTCGAGACACCCACGTTCAAGTGCGGCTGACCGGAGGTGGAGGCCGCACCACCGATGAGCAGACCCTTGTCGGCGGCCGAAGTGGCGCCCGAGAAGCTGACGGTCACGGTGAAGTTCTTGGGCAGCTTCAGTTCGCCGTACTGGGCCACGAACTGGGTGTAGTCGAAGGTGGCGGTGTTGACACCCGACGAGATGCCGATGTTCGGCACCGTCAGGAGCTTGGTGCCCGGGGAGGCCACACCATTGATCGCGGCGCCGTCGTTGGCGTAGATGTTGAGGTTCATCGAACCACCCAGCGACGCCGAGTAGTAATCGAAGGACAACCCGGTGAACGAATAACCCTCGGAGGGGAGGGTGATCTGGTCACCGTACTCGTAACCGCGATGGCCGTTGGAGATGCTGGTGCCGACGCCGTAGAATTCGGAGCCAGTTCCCGTGGTCGAGAAGATGGTTCCGGCGAACGCCGACGACGTTGCGAGGGCGAGAGCTGCAGCGGCAGCAAGAATCGAACGCTGGATCATTGTCAGATATAGGTTGGTGTTATGACGGAGGAGAGCCCTCTTTGTGACCCGTCCTTTTGAAAGTGTTATGATCAAAGTCGTGCTTGAGGTCAAGCGGGGTCTTCAAAATTTTTGATGGTCGATCCACCGGCCGGAGCGGAACCGCTCAACGATCGATCTGTCGACGCAACTCCTCGGCCTCCGATCGGGCCTGTTCCCAGGGTTTGCCCGAGGCCATCCCGGGGCGTCGATGTCCGACATGGGTCAGGGCGGAATCCTTCAGGAGGCGTTGGCGTCGCTGCATCAGCGGCCACAGGGTCTTCGACTCCGGCAACGACTCCAGCAACGACTCCGGGTGCGGGGACCGAGCCCAGGATCCCGAGGCCCCGAGCCCGCTCAGGACCTCCCTCGCCATCAACCAGTGTCCCTGCCGATTGGCGTGCACCCCGTCGCCCGACAGGGTGAAGTCCCGGTTGTTGGCACGCTCCTCGTCGAGCAGTCGCCGCATCGGGCCGTGCAGGTCCACCACCTGCCAGCCCTGGGCGCGCTGTTCCACCAACCATTGCGAGTAGGCCGCCAGCACGGAGTCGTACCCCTCGAAGGGCTGCGGATACGCCTTGAGGCCCGCTGGCAGGGTCCGCCCGCTCAAGGGTTGCGGGTCGAAGGGCGGCGGCGTGAGGTGGATCACCCGGACGCCCTCGTGGGCGGCGGCCTCATGCAGGCGACGGATACCGTCCTTGAACTTGGAGAATCGGGATTCTTCCAGCGGGAAGTAGATGCCGTCGTTCATCCCATAGCACGCGAGGATGAGGTCGGGCTTCAGACGCCCCAGGACGCGCCCCAACCGCTCGTGCACGTCCGGACGAGGAAACGCCCCGCCGGCGTGACCCTCCTCGGATAGACCGGAGGCCGTCTCGCTGGGCAGGCCCAGGTTCAGGATCTCGGGCCGATGATCGGGCTGGATCCGGCGGAGCCCCGCCTCGAGGAACTCCACCCAGTCGCCACCGTAGGTGATGCTGTCGCCGAGGACCACGATGCGCGACGCCGACCGGACCATCCGCGCGGCCTCCGTCGGCAGGGCCTCGCCCCGTGCCGGCACCAGGCGGATCTGCCGCAGGTCCATGACCGCACCCCCGACCTTCTGGACGGGGCGAACCGCCAACGTGTGCCGACCAGGCGCGAGGTTGAATCGTCCGAGATGCCGCACGACGAAATTCTGGAAATGCCCCGTCTCCTCGACCGTCCACGGAATGACCTGGTCCCCGACACGCAATTCCACGCGGCTGCCCGCCGAGCCCCGGCCGCACCCCTGGGTCAACTCCACCTCGAACGAGCCCCCCTCGGAGATCTCGAACGCCCAATCTGCCCAATCTTCGCCCCGGGCCCACCAGCCCAGGGTGTCCTTGAAGGGCATGGGTTCATACCGGAGCACCGTTCCATGCACGGAGGCCGAGCGCGAATGGAGCAGCACCGTGCCATCGGCCAACGGGGCCAGGGGCGCGGCCTGGTGGTCCGGGTTCGACAGGGGCCACTGGGCCCCGACCCTGCCCTGCCATTCGGCCAGACGGCGCGCCAGTTGCATCACGCGCTCCGGTTGGGCGGCGGCCAGGTCGCGGGTTTCGCCGGGATCCTGGGACAGGTCGAACAATTCATGGCGACCGTCCTCGTAGTGCTGGATGAGCTTCCAGTCGCCCGCGCGGATCGCCGAGTACGGCGTGGCTCCGCCGGGATGGTAATGAGGATAATGCCAACCGATCACGTCGCGACCGAGCTTCGCGGAGGCATCCCTCAGGAGCGGCGTCAGATCCAACCCGTCCTCCAACGCAGGCTCCGGCTTGACCGACATCGCCGCCGCCACGGTGGCGGCCACATCCATGGAGATCACCGGCTGATCGACTCGGGCCTGGGGCGCGGCGACGCCGGGCCATCGGACCAGCAACGGCACCCGGATGCCGCCCTCGTAGGGGGAGCCCTTGCCGGAACGCAACGGCGCGTTCGAGGTCGGCGGGTTCTGTCCCAACACCAGTCCGCCATTGTCGGAGGTGAAGATCACCAGCGTGCGCTCGGCGAGGCCGGCGTCGTCCACGGCCTTCAGCACCTGTCCCACCGCCGCGTCGAGGCTCTCGAGCATGGCGGCGTAGACGGCATGGGTCTGGGGCCCACCCACCTGGGCCGCCTTGCGCCGGTATTTCTCCACCAGCTCGGCCTTCGCTTGCAGCGGGGTGTGGACCGAGTGGAAGGCGACCTGCAGGAAGAACGGCTTTTCCCGATGACCCCGGATGAAGGCGGCGGCCTCGGCCCCCTCCCGATCGGTGAGATACTCGCCCTTGGGTCCGTCAGCCAATCGGGGCAGTCCGTAGGGCGAGAAGTAGGAGGGTGGCTGACCGCGATGATCGCCGCCGAGGTTGATCTCGAACCCCTGCTGGAGGGGGCCGAAGCCCTCGCCACCCAGATGCCATTTTCCGATATGGGCGGTCGCGCGTCCCACGGACCTGGCCCGTTCGGCGAGGGTCCGCTCGGACAGGGGCAAGGCCTTCACCCAGTCGGCCGGCGGACGCAGCTTGGCCTTGGGAGCATCGTGGCCGGCGATCCAGTCGGTGATCCTGAGGCGGGCCGGATATTTGCCGGTCATCAGGGCCGCGCGGGTCGGCGAGCACACCGTGCATGCCGAGTAGGCCTGGGTGAACCGAACGCCCTCCCGGGCCAACCGGTCCAGGTTCGGGGTCTCGTGGAAACGACTGCCTGTGACTCCCAGATCATGGGCCCCGAGATCATCGGCGACCATCAACACCACGTTGAGGGGGACGGCCTCGGCCGCGCGGCCCGTATCCGGCACCGTCACCCGTGCGACCAGCAGGCAGAAGGCGAGGAAGGCCCGAGAAAAGGTTCGTGGAATCATGCCCCGAAGCCTGACCGGACACGGAGCCCGGGGAAAGCGCGGAGAGATCCGAAGCGGAAACCGGCCGGACGGGACCGGAGCGGGCCGACGATCAGCCCACGAAACGCCTGCCGATGACGATGGCGTTGTGGCCACCGAAACCGAAGGAGTTGTTCAGGAACGCGTCGATCCTCATGGGACGCGGCGTGTGAGGCACGTAGTCGAGGTCGCAGGCCGGATCGGGGTTCTCGAGGTTGATGGTCGGCGGAGCGACCTGCGCCTCCATGGCCTTGCAGCAGAGCAGCGATTCGATGCCGCCGGCCGCGCCGAGCATGTGCCCGGTGGCGCCTTTGGTCGAACTGATCGCGAGCTTCCGGGCATGGTCGCCGAAGACCCGCTTGATCGCCTGGGTCTCGCAGACGTCGCCCACCGGTGTGCTGGTGGCATGGGCGTTGACGTAGTCGATCTCCTCGGGGCGCATCCGGGCGTGCTTCAGGCCCATCTGGATGGCCCTCGCCGCGCCCGCGCCCTCGGGATCCGGGGAGGTCATGTGGTTGGCGTCGCAGGTGTTCCCATAGCCCATGATCTCGCAATAGATCCGGGCACCGCGCTTCTTGGCGTGCTCCAACTCCTCGAGCACCAGCACCGCGGCTCCCTCGCCCATGACGAAGCCGTCGCGGTCGCGGTCGAAGGGTCTGCTGGCGTGCTGCGGATCGTCGTTGCGGGTGGACATCGCCTTCATGGCCGCGAAGCCGCTCATGCCCAACGGCACGATGGTGGCCTCGGTGCCGCCGGCGAACATCACCGATGCGTCACCGCGCTTGATGGCCCACCAGGCCTCGCCGATGGCGTGGTTGCTGGTCGCGCAGGCCGAGCAGGTGGCGAAATTGGGCCCCCGGAGATTGTTGTAGAGGGCGAACAGGCCCGACGACATGTTCAGGATCAGCATCGGGATCATGAACGGGCTCACCCGCCCCGGCCCCTTGGCCAAAAGGATCTTGTGCTGCTCCTCGGTGGTGTGCAGTCCGCCGATGCCCGAACCGATGTAAACGCCGATGTCGTCCCGGTTCTCGGCCTGAAGGTCCAGGCCCGAATCCTTCAGGGCACCCCAACCGGCGTAGACGCCGAAATGGGTGAATCGGTCGGTACGCCGAACCTCCTTGGGGGTCGGAAAAGCGGGAACCGGGTCGAAATCACGGACCTCGGCAGCGATCTGGCAGTCGTAGGCGGAGATGTCGAAGGCCCCCACCCGGCCGACACCGCATTTCCCGGCAAGGACGTTCTTCCAGACCGTGTCGGCATCGAGCCCCAGCGGGGAGGCGCATCCCAGACCGGTCACGACCACACGGCGTTCAGACCAAGCATTCGACATAGTACGGAGGCAGGTTATCCGGCGGCGTGCGGCGCACAAGCGCGCGTCAACCCGGAGGGCGGTTCCTGTTTACGGAGAGGCGGCAATGAAAAAGGGCAGCTCCGGAGGCCGGGCTGCCCTGGTGAAAGGGGCTCGGGGTTACTTGGCCTGACTGTCCTCGACGTGCTTGATCACGTCGCCGACGCTCTGGAGCTTCTCGGCCTCGTCGTCCGGGATCTCCAGACCGAATTCCTCCTCCAGGGCCATCACCAACTCGACGGTGTCGAGGGAGTCAGCGCCCAAGTCCTCGATGAACTTGGCTTCGGGAGTCACCTGGTCGGCGGTCACGCCCAGTTGCTCGATGATGATGTCCTTGATCCGCTGCTCGATGGTTTTTTCAGCCATGGTAAGTGTCTCGTTCGGGCGCCTGTCTAGGCGTGGGACCTCCGACCGTCAAGCGCCCGTTCAGGAATTTTTCCGCGCGACGGGCGGTCCAGGCACGATCTCCGAGGCGACGGGCTCCACCGCACGGGCGAACGCGGCCAACCGGACACCGGTCCAACCCACCTTCTCGCAGGCCGCCGCGCGCGGCGGGCGGGCCTGGCGCAGGCACTTCAGCAGGTGCTCCAACTCCTTGGGCGAGGCGTCGGCGGGCGCCAGGATCCTGATGTCACCGTCCGGGACATCCTGAAAATCGACGGGGTCGAACCCGGCCAGGGGCAGGCGCGGGACCACCAGACTCCAGCGGGCGCGGTCGTCGATCAGGAACACCAGGGGACGCCGCTCCCGGGCGAGTCCGACCACGCGGCGCCTGTCCTCCGGCCGCAGGCGGGTCAACCAATCGGGCACGGGCCCTTCAACGACGGGATCCGGTTCCGGAGCCGGCGCAGGGGCCCACGCCCATTCGCCCTGGACCCAGGTGGACCCGGACCCGCTCACATCACCATCCCGCCATCGACGGTGAGCACCTGACCCGTGACGTAGCGCCCGCCGGGTCCGGCGAGGTACAGCGCCGCCTCGGCGATGTCGGAGGCCTGACCCAGCGATCCGAGCGGGATCTGCTGGAGGATCGCGGCCTTCTGGGTGTCGTTGAGGGCGGCCGTCATGTCGGTCTCGATGAATCCGGGGGCGATGGCGTTGCAGGTCACCCCGCGCGAACCGAATTCCTTGGCCACCGACTTGGTGAACCCGATCAGGCCGGCCTTGCTCGCGGCGTAGTTGGCCTGGCCCGCGTTGCCGATCAGGCCGATCACGCTGGCGAGGTTGATGATCCGGCCCGAGCGCTGCTTGAGGAAGGTGCGGGTCAGCGCCTTGGTGAAAAGGAAGGCCCCCCGCAGGTTCGTGTTCAACACGGTGTCCCAGTCCGATGCGCTCATGCGCATCAACAGACCGTCCTTGGTGACGCCGGCGTTGTTGACGAGGATGTCGACCCGGCCCGCCTGCTCGAGCAGCGCGTCCGCCGCCGCGGCGATGGCGGCCGGATCCGAGACGTCGACCGCCAAGGCCCAGGACTTCCGGCCCAGGGCGCGGATCTCGGCCGCGGTCTTCTCGGAGTTCTCGGCCGTGCGCGAGACGACCACCACATCGGCGCCGGCCTGCGCGAAGCGGAGGGCGATGGCCCGACCGATGCCCCGACCCGCCCCCGTCACCACGGCCACCTGATTTTCCAATGGATGCATGGGCGGAGCAAACCCCGGCTCCGGCCCCCGGGGCAAGGAGCTTCGTCGGCCCGGCAGGACCGTGGACGCGTCCCGGCGAGAACCCCGGGTGACAAGCGCAGGGATCGGGGGAAGGCTGGCGCAGTGTTCAGTGCGCACGAACCGCTCGGCGGAGTCATCCTCGCCGGAGGACGATCCCTTCGGATGGGCCGCGACAAGGCCTGGCTGGAGGCCGGAGGGCAACCCCTGCTCCTGCGCCAGATCCGGAGGCTCACCGAGGCGGGGATCCGGCCCCTGGCGATCGCGGCGGGGCCCCTGGATCGCGATCCCCTGCCCCCCGTCCCCGCGGACATCCCGCTGCTCCGGGACCTCCGACCCGACCTCGGCCCGCTGGCCGGCGTGGAGTCCGGACTCCGATGGGCGCAGGAGCTTCGCCCGCAGGGCTCGACGGTCTTCATCGCCGTCGACCTGCCAGAGATGACGGCCGAGTGGTTGCGGCGACTGGTCTCGGGCGTCCGACCCGACATCGGACGCGTTCCCCGTCACGGCGGCCGCCTGGAACCGTTGGCCGCGGTCTATCCCAACCGGGCCTGGGCCATCGCCCGGGACCTGATGGAGCAACCTCCGGATACAACGAAGGCCTCGGTGCAGGAGTTCTGCCGCCGAGGCCTTGAGACCGGCTGGATGACCTCCTGGGACCTGCTCCCGGAGGACCATCGGGCGCTGACCAACTGGAACACCCCCGCCGATTGGCCGGCGGACCGTCCCGATGGTGGGGACGCCCCGGGACCTCAGCCCTGAAGGTTCTTCGCGCCGTTGACCGTCGAGTTGACGCGCAGGCGGAGTCCGTTCAACCGGATGAAACCGGTCGCATCGTCCTGATTGTAGGCCTTGGTGGGGTCGGCCTCCATGGTGGCGATGTGCGGGTTGTACATGCTGAAGCGGCTCTTGCGGCCAGCGACGTAGAGTCCGCCCTTGTAGAGCTTCACGCGCACCGTACCGGTCACGTTCTTCTGGCTCTCCTCCACATAGGCCTGCAGCGCCAGGCGCTCGGGCGCGTACCAGAAGCCGTTGTAGACCAGTTCGGCGTATTTCGGGATGAGCGCATCGCGCTGGTGCATGACCTCGCGGTCCATGGTGAGGCTCTCCATCTGGCGATGGGCGTAGTGCAGGATGCTGCCGCCCGGAGTCTCGTACACGCCACGGCTCTTCATGCCGACGAAGCGGTTCTCCACCATGTCGACACGGCCGACGCCGTGCTTGCCGCCGATCTTGTTCAGCGTCCGCATGACCT
>JBEGWF010000006.1:0-15948 GCA_041177965.1 Verrucomicrobiota bacterium
CCCGCGGAGCTGGACCGCCTGCGTTCGCTCCCCGGCGTCGTGGCGGTCGAGCGGGTGCGGCCGCTGGAACGCCACACCCGGACGTCGGTGCCCTTCGTCGGGGCACCCCCGGTCTGGCTGCCGACCGGTGCCGAATCGGGGTTCACAGGCCGGGGCATCCGCATCGCCATCGTGGATTCGGGGATCGACTACCTGCACGCCCAGTTCGGCGGTTCGGGGGATCCGGCCGAGCATGCGACGAATGATCCGTCGATCGTCGAACCCGGTTCCTTCCCGACGGCCAAGGTGGTCGGCGGCTGGGACTTCGCGGGCGACGACTACGACGCTTCGGGCGAGTTCGGGAACACCTCGCCGATGCCCGATGAGGACCCCCTCGATCCGCGAGCCAGCGGCCACGGTTCCCATGTCTCGGGCATCGCGGCCGGACTCGGCGTGCTGGCCGATGGCAGCACCTTCGCCGGTCCCTACGGCCCCGGCGTCTACACCAACCAGTTCCTGATCGGTCCCGGGGTGGCACCCGAGGCGTCGATCATCGCCTACAAGGTCTTCGGGGCGCGGGGCAACACCGCCCTCGTGCCGCTGGCCTTGGATGCCGCGGCCGATCCGAACCGGGATGGCGACACGAGCGATCGGGTCGACGTGGTCAACCTGTCGCTCGGCTCCCCGTTCGCGACCGAGGACGAGACCGGGCAGACATCGGCCATCCACCGCCTGATCGATCTCGGCACCGTCGTGGTGATCTCGGCGGGGAACTCCGGCAACACGCATTACGTCGTCGGCTCTCCCGGAGTGGCGGCCAAGGCCATCACGGTGGCCAACACCTACGACGACGGATCGACCTCCTCCACCATCAGCGTCACCGCCCCGGCCGAGGTCGCCGGCGAGTATGCGATGGTCGAGGGCGTCTTCACGCGACCGATCGCGCTGGCGGGCCGCATCTCCGCGCAGGTCGTGGCCACCCTGCCCTCCAACGCCTGCCAGGACGGCGACAACGGGCGCGTCACCAACGCGTCGGAGGTCAAGGGAAGGATCGCCCTCATCGACCGCGGCACCTGCTTCTTCTCGAGCAAGATCCGGGCGGCCCAGCAGGCCGGCGCCGTCGCGGTGGTGATGGTCAACAACGTGGATGGATTCCCGATCCCGATGGGCGGATCCGGGGACACCTCCGACATCAGGATCCCCGGCGTGATGATCTCCCGGACCGACGGAGCGATCCTGCGCCGCCGTCTGGCCGAGGGCCTCGTCATCACCCTCGAACCCCGTTCGGCAACGGTGCGCCCGGAACTGGCCGACCGCCTGAACGACTCGAGTTCCAGGGGGCCGGTGGCCCATTCGAGCCGCCTCAAGCCCGACCTGTCGGCCCCGGGGAGTTCCATCCCTTCGGCACGTGCCGGCTACGGCACCGAGGCCGTCTCCATGAGCGGCACCTCGATGTCGGCACCCCATGTCGCCGGGGCCGCCGCCCTGCTGCGGCAGGCGCGTCCGACGTGGGCGCCCTCGGACATCAAGGCGGCGCTCATGAACACGGCGGTGCGCACGACCAATGGCGATGGCGTGGCCTACCCGGAGTCGCGGGTCGGTGCGGGACGCGTGGTGGTGACCGGAGCCCTCGAGACCTCCGTGATCGCACGGAACGCCTCGGCCCCCGACGAGGTGTCGATCTCCATGGGAGCGCTCGAACTGGCCGCGCCGCGGACCGAGGAGCGACGGGTCCGCCTCGCCAACAAGGGACAGAGGTCCGTGACCCTCACCCTCTCGGCCAGCAACACCGTGGGTGCCGCCGCCGCGCGGATGGTGCCCTTGTCGAATCAGGTCACGGTGCCGGCGGGTCAGGAGGTCTCGGTGGCCTTCCGTTTCGAGGCCGACCCGGCCGGGGTCGGTGACGAGCCCACCACGGGCGACGTCCAGGGCACCCGGTTCCGGCCCAAGATGCCCGAGGCGAGCGGCCAGCTGTGGTTCCATGGCGGACCGGTGCCCATCCACGTGCCCTGGCACGCCATCGTCCGTCCGCTGGCCCCGGCCCGCGCCGGCGCGCTGCGGATCGGCCTACCGGCCGGGTCGGGAACGGTGCCGGTGCCGCTGCCCACGGTCCGCGAGGGGCCGCAGTCGCCGGGGTTGGTGGGCGTGTTCCAACTGGGGGGAACCAGTCCGTCCCGGAACTTGGCGTTCCCCAACGGCGCGGGCGACCTGCTGGCCTGGGGGGCCGCGACCGACCAACCCGGCGGCGACCCCGCCTCGGCCCGGATCTTCTTCGGGCTGGCGACGGCCGGAAAATGGATCACACCGCAGCGCGCCTTCAGCGCGCTCGACGTGGAGATCGACCTCGACAACAACGGCACCGTCGATGCGCGCGTGGTCAACACCACCGCCGGGAACCTCAATGGCGACGACATCGACGACGACTCGCTCTCCAACGACTTCCTGATGTCGGCCGCACGGACCCTGATCGGCACGAACTGGGTCGAGGGCGGCACGCTGAACGTCCTCGACCCGCGCTCGCGGGACACCGCGCTCTTCCACAATGGCGTGCTGGTGCACTCGGTCCCGGCATCCGCGCTGGGTCTGGGCGGGCGTCTCACCTCCTTCCGCTACCGGGTGAGGGTGTCCACCGAAGGCGCCAACGAGACCACCGGTTGGGCGTCCTTCAATCCGGCCGCACCCCAGGTCGCCACCGAGGCCCCGGGTCTCGAGGGCACGCCGTGGTTCCCGGAGGGACAACGCCTCCGGCTCCGGGTGGCCCGTGGCGGCTCGGTGGTGCAGGCGCTGCTGCTGCACCTGCACAATGCGGTCGGCTCGCAGGCCGAGGTCGTCCGCCTCGATCCCACCACCGCCGACGTCGACGGCAACGGTCTGGTGGATGCCCAGGAGCTGGCGTACTTCCCGGCGCTGGGCACCGCGGCGGACTCCGATCCCGACGGCGACGGCATCTCCACGTCCGAGGAACTGCGGCTGGGCTCCGATCCTGCCGACGGGGCCCCGCCGCTGAGGGTCCAGGGAATCTCCGCGACCGTGGGCGACGATGGGCGGTTGGGCGCGCGGTTGAATTGGAGCGGCCGGGAAGGCCGACGGTACTCGGTGCTCCGGGCCGAGCGGATCGAAGGGCCCTTCACTCCGATCGCCACCGGCCTCGGCGGGGCGGCCGGGAACCAGTCGTTCCAGGATCCGCTCCCCCCGGACCGCGGGGCCTTCTATCGGGTGCGCTCCGAGTGACCGCCGGTCGTCGTTCCGAACCGGGGGCCGACATCCGGACCGGACCCTTCACCGATCCACCCCTCCGTGCGTCTCGATTCCGACTCCGGATTATGACGTGACGGGACGGCCCGCGATGGTGTAGGCAATGCCCTTTCCGCGGGTTCCGGTCGATCGGTTCCTCGGCGGAATCGATCGCCAAGATGAAACACCTGTTGAGCCTCGAGGCCCTCTCCGGCGCGGAGATGCGGGAGATCCTCGACCGCGTCCCGGCATTCAAGACCCACCGGGGAAGCCACGGAAGACCGCTGGCCGGGCAGACCTGGGCGCTGATCTTCAGCAAGAGCTCGACCCGCACCCGCGTCAGCTTCGAGGTGGGACTTCGGGAACTGGGGGCGGAGGTGCTGTTCCTCAACGCGGGTGACATCCAACTGGGCCGCGGCGAGCCCATCCGCGACACGGCCCGTGTGCTCGGACGGATGATCCACGGCGCGGTCATCCGCACCTTCGCCCAGCAGGATGTCGAGGATTTCGCCCGCTTCTCCGGGATCCCCACGGTCAACGCGCTGACCGACGCCGAGCACCCCTGCCAGATCCTCACCGACATCTTCACCTTCGAGGAGCAGCGGGGCCAATCGATCACGGGCAAGGTGGTGACCTTCGTCGGCGACGGGGCCTGCAATGTGCCCGCGAGCTGGATCTGGGCCGCGGCGCGGCTGGGCTTCGAGCTGCGCATCGCCGCCCCGAAGGCCTATCAGCCGGAGGCGGAACTGGTCCGCCGGGCGGGCGGATCGATCCACTGCACCGAAGACCTGGCCGCGGCCGCCGAGGGGGCCGACGTGCTCTACACCGATGTCTGGGTGTCCATGGGCAAGGAGGCCGAAGGCGCCCAGCGACTGAAGGACCTGGCCGGCTACCAGATCAACGAAGCCCTGGTCCGACGCGCCAAGCCGGGAGCACTGGTGATGCACTGCCTGCCGGCCTACCGCGGCAAGGAGATCACCGAGGAGACGCTCGAGGCCCACGCCGACACCATCTTCCGCGAGGCCGAGAACCGTCTCCACACCCAGAAGGCCATCGTCGACTGGATGGTCGGCTGAGCCCGAGCCGGGGCCGAGCCAATCGCGACCCACCGCCCGCCCCCGCCCGACCCTCCATGAGACTCCTGGTGGTCAGCGATCCCAACTGGGCCGGACCCGCGGAGCAGGTGCGCCGCGGCTACGAGGCACGGGCCATCCGCAATCCCCTGCAGCGGGCCCTGGCCGCCGCCTGGCGTCGGGGCTTCTGGCTCTCCGATCCCTTGGCCCACAACGACAAGCTGGACCGCATCCTGGCCCTCAATCCCGACCCGGATCTGGTGGTGGCCAACGGGGACTACTCCGTGGACTCCGCCTTCGTGGGGCTCGCCGACGACGCCTGTTGCGACAGCGCCGAACGTTGCCTGGCCGCCTTGCGCGCCGCCTACGGGGAGCGGCTGCTGGCCGTGGCCGGCGATCACGAGCTCGGCAAGCACAGCCTCTTCGGCGGTGCGGGCGGTCCCCGGTTCGAGAGCTGGCGACGCCTGGGCTCGCGGTTGTCGGTCCCGGCCTGGTGGCAGCGGGACATCGGTCGGCATCGCCTGATCGGGATCCCATCGACCCTGGTGGCCCTGCCGGCCTTCGAGGGGGAACTCCTGCCGGAAGAGGCATCGGCCTGGTGGACCGAACGGAGGCGGGTGCTCGCCGAGATCGCCGCCTCCGTGGATTCGGTGGGCCCGGACCAACGGATCCTGCTGTTCTGTCACGATCCGACCGCACTGCCCTTCCTCGAGGCCCTGCCGGAGGTCCGGGCGAAGCTGCCCCGGTGGGAGGCAACGATCATCGGCCACCTGCATTCACCGGCCATCGCCCGACTGGCCCGCACGCTGGCCGGCATGCCCGAGATCCGCGGGCTGGGCTCGACTCTCCGGAGGTACTCGGCGGCCCTCCACCGAGCGCGGGTGTGGGAGGCCTTCCGGGTGCGTCTCTGTCCCTCACCGACCGGGGCCGAGGCCCTGAAGGACGGCGGATGGCTGACCGCCGAATGGGACCCGGAGCGCCCGGAGCCGATCTCGTGGCTCCATCACCGCCTGCCCTGGTGACCGCGGGCCAGAGGCCCTTCCTCGGCCCTCGACCGCGACCGCGGGTGCCCCTAGGTTCCAGGAACATTCCTTCCCCCGATGCGCCCGAGCCTTTTCATCCTCGTCGCGACCCTGCTGGCGCTGGCCATCGGCCGGGCAATCCCGCTTCGGGCGGCCGACGGCGGACCCGCCCTGAGGCCGCGCCCGTTCGCCCTCACCGACGCCGATCGGGCGCACTGGGCCTTCCAACCGGTCCGTCCCCCGAAGCCGCCGCCCGGCGTCCCGGCCATCGACCACCTCGTGCAGCTTCGGCTGAAGGAAGCCGGCCTGAAACCCAACCCACCGGCCACACCCCGCGAACAGGTGCGCCGCGCCCACCTCGACCTCTGGGGACTGCCACCTTCCCCCGAGGCCGTGGCCGAATTCGAACGGCACCCCACGGATGCGGCCTGGGTCGCCCTCGTCGATCGCCTGCTCGAATCCCCGCACTATGGGGAGCGCTGGGGTCGTCATTGGCTGGATCTGGTGCGCTACGCCGAGAGCAACGGCTACGAGCGCGATGGACCGAAGCCCCACGCATGGCGCTACCGCGACTACGTCATCGACAGCCTCAACTCCGACAAACCCTATGACCGGTTCGTGCAGGAACAGATTGCCGGCGACGAACTGGCCGAGGGCGCGATCCGGACCGCCCCGACCCTGGCCCCCGAATGGCGGGCCTGCCTGGTGGCCACGGGCTTCCACCGCCTGCATGTCTGGGACGACGAACCCGACGACACGGCCGCCGCGGAGTTCGACGATCTCGACGACCTGATCAGCACGACCAGCACGGCCTTCCTGGGACTGACCGTCGGATGCGCACGATGCCACGACCACAAGTTCGACCCCATCTCCCAGGCCGATTACTACTCGATGCTCGGGTTCTTCAGGAACATCGACGGCTATGGCCGACAGCACACCGGCGGCGGCGGTCGGGGCACCGGCAAGATCACCCGCCCCCTGGCGAGCGATGCGGAGTGGGCGCGATGGACCGACGGGCGCGAAACGCTGCTGCGCCGACTGCGCCAACAGGTCGCCCAGGCCGCAGCCCCCTCGGAGAAGGCCGCCGCCGAGGCCGAGGTGAAACGGGCCGAATCGGAGCCACCACCCTTCGACGTCGCCCTCGCCGTCGCCGAGAATGGGCCGAATCCGCGACCCACCCGCATCCTCCTGCGGGGGGATGTCCGGACCCCGGGGGCCGAGGTGGCCCCGGCCTTCCCGGCGATCTTCGCCCAGCCGGCCCCACCGACCCCGGAACGTCCCACCGGCGCGACCTCCACGGGACGCCGACGCCAACTGGCCGGGTGGATCGGCGACCGGCGCAACCCTCTGACGGCGCGGGTCATCGCCAACCGGATCTGGCAGCACCATTTCGGCGTGGGCCTCGTGACGACCCCCGACGACTTCGGATGGACCGGCCTGCCTCCGAGCCACCCCGAGCTGCTGGACCACCTCGCCTCGGAACTGATGAACCGGGGATGGAGCCTCAAGGCTCTGCACCGGCAGATCCTGACCAGCG
The DNA here is from genome assembly GCA_041177965.1 of Verrucomicrobiota bacterium. Lineage (GTDB taxonomy): Bacteria > Verrucomicrobiota > Verrucomicrobiia > Limisphaerales > UBA9464 > SXXZ01. The sequence continues at coordinate 6,846 of JBEGWF010000006.1, forward strand.
CCGCCTATCGGAGATCGTCAAGCGCCGCATCGACGGAGGCCCGGCGCGTCGACGAGAGCAACCGTCTGCTGTGGCGACAGAACCTCCGACGCCTCGAGGCCGAGGCCATCCGGGACTCGGTGCTGGCCATCAGCGGTCGGCTCAACCCCGCCCGCGGTGGTCCCAGCGTGTTCCCCACGCTGCCGCACGAGGTGCACACCACGCAGGATTCGGCAGGCAAGGGCTGGCAGGACAGCCCCCGGACCGAGCAGGACCGCAGGAGCGTCTATCTGGTCGTCAAGCGGGCCCTCCGGGTGCCGCTGCTGGAATGCTTCGACGGCGCCACCGGCACCGTGCCCACCGGCCGACGTCCCAGCACCACCGTGGCCCCACAGGCCCTGATGCTCCTCAATGATCCTTGGATGCAGGATCAGGCCGAGGCCTTCGCCGACCGCATCGCCCGCGAGGCCGGTCCGGATCGGGACGCGCGGATCACCCGGGCCTTCGCACTGGCCCTCCAACGCCCGCCCAGCCGGTCCGAGCGCCGGGCCGCACGAAGCCTGATGGAGGATCCGAACAACCCCGCCCTCCCTGTTTCCGGACACCGGATCCCGGGCAACGATCCGACCGGATCCTCTTCCGGCCGCGCGGCACTGACCCGACTCTGCCGCGGACTGCTCAACGTGAACGAGGTGCTCTGCTCCGAATGAATCCCGCCGACCCCATCCGCCCGCGACGCCAGTTCCTCTGGGAAATGGGGGCGGGTTTCGCCGGTCTGGCGCTGACCTCCCTGCTGGAGGCCGACGGATTCTTCGGCCGGCCATCCCGGGCGTCGGGCGGGCTCCCTCGTCCGCCACTCGAGCCGAAGCCGCCGCACCGGGCGGTCCGGGCCAAGTCGGTGATCTTCCTGTTCATGTTCGGCGGTCCGTCGCAGGTGGACCTCTTCGACTACAAGCCCGAGCTGCAGCGCCGGGACGGGCAGACCATCGACAACGAGTTCCGCCGCAACACGAAGACGCGCGCGGTGCTCCAGGCCAGCCGCCGCACCTTCCGCCAGCACGGCCAGTCCGGGCTCTGGTGCTCCGACGCCTTCCCGCACCTCTCGAAGCACATGGACAAGCTGGCGGTGGTGAAATCGCTCCACAGCGACTCCTTCGCCCACGGCAGTGCGGTGCTCCAGATGAACACCGGTCGCATCCTGCAGGGGCATCCCTCGCTCGGGGCCTGGCTCAGCTACGGGCTGGGGACGGTGAACCGGAACCTCCCGGGCTATGTGGTGATGCTCGATCCGCGTGGCGGGCCGACGACGGGCGCGCCCAACTGGGCAAGCGGATACATGCCCGGAGTGCATCAGGGCACGGTGCTCCGCACCTCGGGCGAACCGATCCTGAACCTGAAGCCGCCGGCCGGGTCCGACCGGGAGCATCAGCGCCGCGAGATCGAATTCATCCAGTCGCTCAACGCCAAGCACCAACAGCGGCATCCCCACACACCGGATCTGGCGGCGCGGATCGCCAGCTATGAACTGGCCTTCCGGCTCCAGGCCTCAGCGCCCGAGGCCCTCGATCTGTCGCAGGAGGATCCCCGGACGCTCGAGGCCTACGGCATCCACGAACCCAAGCCCACCTGGCATCCGCTGGCCCAGGGTCCGGCTCCCTTCGGTCGCCAGTGCCTGACCGCGCGGCGACTCGTCGAACGCGGTGTGCGCTTCGTGCAGATCTACTCCGGCGGCGGCGCGGCCGGCGGCCAGAACACCTGGGACGGCCACCACGGCATCGAGGAGAACCTGAGACTCCATTGCCCGGAGGTCGATCGCCCCATCGCGGCCCTCCTGGCCGACCTCGAACAGCGCGGACTGCTCGACGAAACGCTGGTCGTCTGGGGCGGCGAGTTCGGCCGGATGCCCGTGTCGGAGACCTTCAACACCGGAGGCAAGCCGGGCGGACGCGACCACAACCCCAAGGGCTTCACCTACTGGCTGGCCGGTGGCGGCGTGAAGGCCGGCATCAGCCATGGCGAGACCGACGAGGTCGGCGAGAACGCGGTGGTCGACCGCCATCACCTGCGGGATCTGCACGCCACGATCCTGCACCTCATGGGCCTCGATCATGAACGCCTGACCTATTTCCACGGCGGCCTCGACCAGAAGCTCACCGGCGTGGTCGAGGCCCAGCCGATCCGCGCCATCCTGGCCTAGGCCCATCCTTGCGGGGCCGGCGGAGCTCCCCGATCCTCGCCCCCGATGTCCGCATCGTCGCCCCGACTGGTCTTCATGGGAACCGCCGACCTCGCCGCCACGGTGCTGCGACGGCTGGTGGCCGACCCGCGATGGCAGGTGATCCTGGCGGTCAGTCAACCGGATCGTCCCAAGGGTCGGGATCTCGCGCTGCAGCCGACGCCCGTCAAGCAGGCCGCCCTCGAGTCCGGCATCCCGGTCGATCAACCCGCCAAGGCCCGCGACCCCGGATTCCTGGAGCGCCTCCGGTCGCTCGCCCCCGACCTCATCGTGGTGGCCGCCTATGGCCAGCTCCTGCCCCAGAGCCTGCTCGACATCCCGAGGCACGGCTGCCTCAACGTCCACACCTCGCTCCTGCCGGCCTATCGCGGGGCGGCGCCCATCCAATGGGCCCTGGCCGACGGCCTGGCCGAAACCGGGGTCACCCTCATGCGCATGGATGCGGGCCTCGACACCGGCCCCATCGTGGCCACCGCGATCACACCGATCCGGGATGACGACAACGGCCAGACCCTCCACGACCGCCTCGCCGATCTGGGCGGCGACCTGCTGGTCGACTCGCTACCCGAGTATCTCGCGGGCCGGCTGATACCCAGACCCCAACCCTCCGAAGGCGTGAGCCTGGCCCGCAAGATCACCAAGGAGGACGGCCGTGTGGTCTGGGATCGGCCAGCGGTGGACCTGTGGCGACGCATCCGGGCCTTCACCCCCTGGCCCGGGGCGTTCTGCCATGCGGAGGGTGGCGGCAGGACCCGTCTGGTGAAGATCCACGCCGCGGTCCCCTGCGAGGGTTCCGGACGTCCCGGGGAACGGATCGACGCCGGCAAAGGACGCCTGGTCGTGGCCTGCGGCACCGGGGCCCTGGAGCTCCGGCTGCTTCAGCCCGAGGGCGGTCGTCGCATGGACGCCGCCGCATTCCTGGCCGGTCACCCGCTGGAGCGCTTCACCTGACCGGCGACCGCCGGCTTCGGGTGCTCGACATCCAGCACCCGCGTGGCCAACCACAGGCTGAAGAGGCCCGAGGCGACGGCGATCCAACCCAGACGATCATAACCCTCGATCTCGCCCGAGGGGGTCTTCACGACCAACCAGCCCCCGACCGCGGTGGTGAGGCCGGCCATGATGTCACGGGCACAACTGGACAGACTGAGGAACGCGCCGCGCCGTCGGGGCGGAACGGCGAGGCTGAGGATGGCCTGGGCCGGGATGAACCGACCGCTGGCGAACACGAAGAACGATCCTCCCAGCGGCAGCAGCCAATACAGGGGCATGGGCCGGGCATGCGTGAGGCCCAGCGTGACCAGAGCGGCGAATCCCATCAGGCCCGCGTAGACGCGCACCCGACCCAGATCATCGGCCATCCGTCCGATGCGGGGCGTGGTGAACAGGCTCAACAGACCGCCCACCAGGTACACGAGGAACAGTCGGGATTCGGCCAGGTGGACGTTGCCGATGAGGTAGGGCGCCAGCATCGGGATGATGGTGAAATGCGCGAAGACGAGCGTGCCGTAGAAGGCCAGTGCCCGGAGGGCGTTCGCATCGCGCGCCACCTCGAGGATCGGGGCGAAACCGAACCCGGCCCCGGGCCGGAGATGCCCCTCCAACCGGGGCAGCGCCAGGGCGGCCACGCCACACAGGACCGTCGAGATCCCGGCCAGCGCCCAGAACGGGGCCTCCCAGGCGAACCGGCTGGCCAGGGCCAGACCCAGCGGAACCCCGAAGGCCGCCGCCACCGAGAAGGAGGTCGTCACCAATCCCAGGCCCGCGGCCCGACGCTGCGGAGGCACCAGATCCGAGGCCACCGTCATGACCATGGAACCGCACAGGCCGCCGAAGACACCGCACACCGACCGGGCCACGCCCAGCACCACGGCGCTGTGCGACAGGGCGCACCCGAGGGTTCCCATGATGAACCCGAGGTAGGTCAGCACGAGCAACCGACGCCGCTCGAACCGGTCGATGAAGGTGGATCCGAAGAACCCGGCCAGTCCCGAGGCCACCGAATAGCATCCCAGCAGCGCGCTGAATCCCACCGGACCGATCCTCAGTTCCCGCATCAACTGCGGCCCCAGCGGCAGCATCACCATGAAATCGAGCACATGCGTGAACTGCACCGCGGCCAGGAGCAGCAGCAGCCGTCGTTCACGGGATTCGGTCATCGGGTTTCCGGTGGGCGGCGACCGCCTCCGGACTCCCCGACGGTCGCCTTGATCGCAAGGAAAGCCAATCCCCGACGGGTCTCCGACGGATCGGGCCCTCCCTTCAAACCGTTCCTCGCCGGACGGAGGCCCGGGACGGTAGGCTGATCCCGTGACGAAGGTCTGGATCAACCGCGAGACGCTGCGCTATCCGGTGGCCGTGCTGGCCGGCGCGGCCGCCGCCCTGGCCCACCCGACCCCGGGTTGGGCGGGGTTGGCCTGGGTCGCGCCGGGTCTGCTGTGGTTCGGGTCGCTGGGTCTTCGCGGGGCCGAGGGATTCCGCTATGGCTATGTCGCCGGTCTCGTCCACTTCCTGGTGCTGCTGCGCTGGATGCGGCACATCCCCTTCCCCGTCGGGGCCTACGCCGGTTGGATCGCCCTGAGCGCCTACTGCGCCCTGTTCCCCGCCCTCTGGGTCCGGCTCGGGCTTCGCTGGACCGTGGGCGACACCCCGGAGACCTCCCCGGCTCCGACCGGCAGCTGGGATTCGTGGATCTCGGCCGCCCGGACCTACGCACGCCAGCCCTGGGCCCTGCGGGCCTCGCAGTTGATGACCCTCGCCCTGGGCTGGGTGGCCCTCGAATACCTGCGCTCGCACCTGCTGAGCGGGTTTCCCTGGGCCCCGCTCGGCGTGAGCCAGTGGCGACAACTACCCCTGATCCAATTGGCGAGCGTCACCGGAGTGTACGGGGTGTCCTTCGTGGTGTGCTGGAGCAGCCTGGCCCTCGGAGGTGCCTTCCTGAGCATGGGCCTGCGCCCCGAATCGCGCTGGAGCTGGACCGCCGAGGCGCGTCTGCCGCTGCTGATGACCCTCCTGGTCATGGGCTGGGGCTTCTGGGAGGTCATGGGCTACCGCCGCTTGGAACGTCTGGCCAATCCGGAGACGGTCCGGCTCGCTCTGGTGCAACCCTCGGTGCCGCAGACCCTCCAATGGGATCCCGACGAACAGGGGCGCACCTTCGCCAAGATCGAAGGGCTCTCACGCCAGGCACTGTCCCTGGAACCGGAGGTGCTGATCTGGCCCGAGGGCACCTTCGGCCTCTCCGAGACCAACTACGGACGCATGATCGCCCTGCTCGGCAAGAACGGGCCGGACTGGATCCTCGGGGCCGACGATTCCGTGACGCGCGAGGGCCGGGGCGATGCCGGAACCCGTCCGGGCACGGCCCGCTACAACGCGGCCTTCCTGCGGCGCGGCGACGGCTCCATGCCCCCGGCCTATTGGAAACGGCGTCTGGTGCCCTTCGGAGAATACGTGCCCCTGGCCCGCTGGCTGCCGTTCCTGAAATGGCTCACCCCCATCGGCGACGGCTTCGAGAGCGGTGATCGTCCGTGGACGTTCAAGCTCTCCGGCGGCGGCATCGCCGCCCCGGTCATCTGCTTCGAAGACGTCTTCCCGCACGGCATCCGGGACCACGTCCGGCCCGAGGTCGATTTCCTGCTCGGCATCACCAACGACGGCTGGTTCGCCGAAAGCGCCGCGCAATGGCAGCACACCGCCAGCGCGGTGTTCCGGGCGGTCGAGAACGGCGTGGCGCTGGTGCGGGTGTGCAACAACGGCCTCACCGGCTGGTGGGACGCCTGCGGCACGCCGCGCGACGTCCTCGGCGAGTCCACGGGCAACGTGTACGCCCCGGGCGTGCTCCTGGCCTCCGTACCCCTGGGGCTGCCGCGCACAGAAACGCCCTACCATCGACATGGCGACCTGTTCGCCCAAGGCGCCCTGGCCCTGGTGAGCTGGCGACTCCTGCGGACCTTCCGCACCCGAAGGCCTTCGGTTCAGGGATAGAGCAGGTGCGGCTGACGGAGGGCGTCGAAGGCCTTGAGGTCACCCTCGATGCGGGCCAACGCCGGCGCCAGGTCGGCCCCCGATTCCAACAACGGCCGCACCGTGGCCGTGCCCATGAGTCGATCGAAGGTCGGACCCTGGAAGGTGAGCCGATCCGGATACAGCCTCCGGACGGTCTGCAACAGGCGAAGGGTGGTGGTCACCGAACGGAATCGGGCCGCATCGGTCACGTGGATCTGGCTGCCCCCGCAGAGTTCTCCGCGGTGCTTGGAGAAGGACGGCGTGAACCAGGCCTCGCGGAAGACCACCCCGGGCAACCGCAGCGCATTCAACGCGTCGGTCAGTTCCCGGCCCTGGATCCACGGCGCCCCGAAGAGCTCGAAGGGCCGCGTGGTGCCACGCCCTTCCGACAGGTTGGTCCCCTCGAGGAGCACCTGACCCGGATAGACGCGGGCGGTGTCCAGCGTGGGCATGTTGGGCGAGGGCATGACCCAGGGCAGTCCCGTCTGGGCGAACTCCAGGGAGCGCGCCCATCCGGTGAGCGGCAGTACCGTCAACGCCGCCGGCCGGGCGAGGAAGCGGGCGTTGAAGAGGCGGGCCAGCTCTCCCACGGTCATCCCGTGGCGCATGGGCATGGGCTGGATGCCCACCAGCGACACCCACTCGGGCGCCTCCAGCACCGGTCCCTCCATCACGACCCCGCCCAGCGGATTGGGGCGATCGAGCACCCAGATGGGGACGCCGTGCTCGGCGCAGGCTTCCATCACCTTGGAGAGGGTGCCGACATAGGTGTAGGCCCGCGACCCCACGTCCTGGATGTCGAAGACCATCGCGTCGATGCGTTCGGCGAGGACCGCGTTGGTGGGAATGCCCGGACTGCCGCGAACCATCCCGGCGATGTTGGTCAGCATGGGCCCCGTGGGCTTGAAGGTCTTGCCATACAGGCTGAAGAGCGGGAGCCCCAACACCGGGTCCCATTGGAACCCCACCTTGTCGCCCGCCTGGGCATTGCCGCGAACCCCGTGCTCCGGCCCATAGAGGGCCACCAACTCGAAGTCCTTCCGCCGGCGGAGACGCAGGGCCAGCGATTCGAGATCGCGCGTCACCCCGGTGGGGTTGGTGACCAGACCCACCCGCCGGCCGCGCAGGGGCGAAGGATCGGCGGCCAACAGGGCGTCGGCCCCGGTACGCACCTCGGCCCGCAGCACCGTGGCGAGCAGGCACCACCCCAGGGCGATCCGGGGCCACCGACGAACACGCCCCCACGAACGCGGGCCAAGACCTCGGATCGGACCCCGGAAGAACCCCTCTGAATGCGGCATCGGCCGAGGATTCCGTTTCAGTCCTGGAATTGGAAGGCGTACAGATCGGCGTCTTTGAGGTGGAATCGCAGACGGACCGGCCTCCCGCGCAGGGCGCCCACCTCCGCACCGCCCGACCAGCGCACCTCGCGCTCCAGGTCGTCACCCGCCACTTCGCGGCAATCGGACAGTCCGAATCCCGGTACCGGCTTCCCGGCGAGGTCCTGGAGTTCGACCCGAACGCCCCCCGCGGCCCCGGTGCTGACATTGAGCACCAGGCGCCGGCCGGAGAAACGGACCGGATGACTCACCCACTCGCCGCCCCGATACGGGGCCCGGATCGAGGCGAACCCATCGGTCCGCAGCGTGTGGCGGACCAGATGCCCCGAGGCCTGAGCGTAATGCGCCTGCTTGTAGAGCGACAGTTCGCCCGGAGCGGTGCCCACGATGCCCAGGGCGGTGAGCCCGGCCCGGGAAGCCCAGTTGCCCGGATCGAGGCCGGGACGGAGGAACGCCTCCAGGAAGGTGCGATCGTACCGTTGCCCACCGCGGGAGGTCATGAACACCGCCTCGGCCGCGTCGCCCGCATAGCCGGGCTTCACCCCGAGCTCGTGGGCCTGCGTCTCCGACAGCACCTGCCGCCCGGGCACGAACCGCATGGGCGTGGCCACCAGCAGATGGGGCGCTCGGAAATAGGGCTGCGTCTGACTGGTGTAGAGGTGCTCGGGCGGGCCGTCGCTGAAGGTCATCGGCTCCGGCGGAGTCCAGTGCACGAAGTCCTCGGAGGTCGATCGGCTGATCGTGCGGAATCCGGCGAAATCGCCGCCCGACCAGGTCCGCAGGTACAGCAGGTACCGCCGCTCGGCCGGCGACCAGCAGGCGACGTTCTGCGAGTCGAAGGCGCCCCGGGTCAGCACCGGACCCGCACCCAGGCGACGCCAGCGGATCCCGTCGGCCGAGGCGAAGGCGTGGAGCCCGCTCTCGGTCGTGCCGGCCACCGCCTTGAACCGTTCCCCCTGCGGCACGCCCGGACGGGAGTCGAGGAAGGGCGAGAAGTTGTGCGAGAAGGGGGCCTGACCGGCGAGCACCACGTTGTTGCGTCGGGTGCCGGCGACCTTGAAGAGCCCCAGGTTCGGTTTGTTCCAGGCGATGCCATCGCGGCTCTCGGCGTAGCAGGTGACCTCGTTGGTGGAACCATCCTTCCCGGCCAACGGCAGTCCGCGGTAGTACATCCGGAACGGGCGCCGGGCGTCGTCCGGGTCGTGGAGCACGGTCAAGTAGCCCGAGAACGCTCCCTCCCACGGCCGATCGAACCGCAACACCGTCTCGCGGGGCTGCGGCGTGTGGAGGTGCAACGCGCACCCTTCCATGCGGTCGATCAGGAAGCGGTCCAGGAGAAGCTCACGGCGTGATCCCAGTTCGCGGACCTCGGGCTCGAGCGGCAACCAGACCGGACCGGAGTCGGCCAACCGGAATCGCCGGGCCCGGATGGCGCTGGTGGGCCCTTCCTCGTAGTACACCACCAGCACCGAGCCATCGATCAGTTCCACGGTCGACGGGTACGCACCGATCACGGCATCGATGGCGTGGGGCCCGGACC
>JBEGWF010000007.1:0-21568 GCA_041177965.1 Verrucomicrobiota bacterium
CCTCGCGGGAAAGAAAGTGCGGCGAATCGTTGCTCATGCAGGCGGCAGGGAGTCCGCAAATTGAGCGCCCTTCCCGTCAGGGAGCCAAGTCAGAATTGGGGGCGCGGGACCGGGTCATCTCCCGCAATGCTCGTGCGTCGACAAGGTATTCGCGCTGCGCGCGAGGGGGAGGAAGGGTGCTTACGATCCGATGCGGGCGACGACCCGACCCCGCTGGGGGGTGCGTTTGGGGGGGCGCGGGGCCGGGCCGTCTCCCGCAATGCTCGTGCGTCACTTCAAGACCCGCACGGTCACGGCCGAGGGAGCCTTGGGCGTGCGGTGGACTTGATGGAGGGCTTTGCGGAAGTCGGTGGCCTGGGCCCGGGCGATGTTGGGCACGAAGGTCTGCGGATTGCGGTCCACCAGCGGGAACCAGCTGCTCTGGACCTGGATTTGCATGCGGTGACCGCGACGGAAGGTGTGGAGCACGTCGGGGAGGGTGAACGACACCGGGGTCACCTCACCGGGTTTCATGGGTTCCGGGCGTTCGAAGCTCTTGCGGAAACGGCTGCGCATCACATCGCCGCGGATGAGCTGCTGATAGCCGCCCATCCGCAGGTGGGCCGGGTTGGGTTGCGGATCGGGGAAGTCGGGCGGGTACACGTCCACGATCTTCACCACCCAGTCGGCGTCGGTGCCCGTGGTGGCCACCTGCAGCGTGGCCTCGATGGGTCCGGCGAGGGTCAGGTCTTCTTCGAGCGGCTCGGTTTCATAGACCAGCACATCCGGGCGGGAGGCCGCGAATCGCTGGTCGTGGGTCGGGTAGCCTCGCGGGTAGTCGGTGGTGACCTCCTGCGAAAAGGGGACGGGTTTGGCCGGATCGCTGGGGAATTCGTCGTAGCCGGTGTCGGTCGCCGGGGGCGGGGTGCCGGCCACGAGGCGGCCTCCGGGGTGGAAATACAGGGTTTGCGAGGTCGCCCGTGCCGGCGGCCAGGCGTCGAAGCGCCGCCAGCGATGGGTGCCCGTCTCGAACATCTGGGCCTCGGGCTGGAAGCGGTTGGTGTCGCCCTTGAGGAACTGGCGGAAGAACGGCAGCTCGATCTTCTCGCGGTAATGTTCTCCGGTCTTCACGTGGAAATCGACGTCGCCCACCCGATCGCCGGGCCCGCGGCTCCATTGCCCATGGGTCCAGGGTCCCATCACCAGCAGGTTGGTGATCCCCGGATTGAGCTTCTCGGTCCACCGGTAGGTCTCGAGGGCTCCGAAGAGATCTTCTCCGTCGAACCACCCGCCGACGGTGAGCACCGCGCAGCGCACGTTCTTGAGGTGCGGGCGGATGTTGCGGGCCTGCCAGTAGGCGTCGTAGTTGGGGTGATCGAGGAACTCGGTCCAGATGGGCACGCGCTGCTTGAAGTGCAGGGTTTCGGAGTTCCCGAGCGATCCCATCCGCAGGAAGAAGTCGTAGCCGTCGGCGTTGTTGAAGACGAACTTCCGGCCGGCGTCGCGCAGCGGATCATCGCTGGGCAGTTCGAACCACCAGAAGAAGCCGAAATTCTGCGACAGGAAGAACGCGCCGTTGTGGTGGATGTCGTCGCCGATGAACCAATCGGTGATCGGGGCCTGGGGACTCGCCGCCTTGAGGGCGGGATGGGAATCGATCATGCCCATCGACGTGTAGAAGCCCGGGTACGAGATGCCGAACATGCCCACCTTGCCGTTGTTGTTGGGCGTGTTCTTGACCAGCCAGTCGATGGTGTCCCAGGCGTCGGTGCTTTCGTCGGTGTCCTTGGGGCCCTTGTTCGGGTTGAAGGGCCGCATGTGGACGAACTTCCCCTCCGAGCCGAAGCGGCCGCGGACATCCTGCGACACCATGATGAACTTGTCCTTGGCGAGGGCGGCGAAGGTGCCGTCGGGGTCGTTGTAGTTGTCCACTCCGTAAGGTTTCACCGTGTAGGGCGTACGCGTCAGCAGGATCGGGTAGCTTTCGGACTCGTCCTTGGGCACATACACGCGGGTGAAGAGCCGCACGCCGTCGCGCATGGGGATGCGGTGCTCGTACTTGGTGTAGTGCTCGGCCAACCAGGCGGCGTTGGGATCGGCAGGGGCGTCTCCGAGGGCGGTGAGCGAGGCGAAGCAGAGGCCGGCCGAGAGGAGGGTGATCCACAGGCGTTGCGCGAACTCCATGGAGCGAGCCTCCGCCCGTCGCTCGGTCGGCCGCAAGCGGGAACGGGGTCCGACCGGGTCGGAATGGAGTCAGAGCGATCTCTGCACGGCGAAATCCCGGGCCTCCGCGGTCCAGATCGGGCTGGAGCGGATGGCCGGGAGGACCTGATCCACCCGGTCCACGACGGTCCACATCTCCCGATGTCGCGGATGCATGAACGATTCGGCCACGCAGTCGTCGAGCAGGCGGAGCAGTGGGGCGTAGAACCCGCGCTGATTGACGATGATCACCGGCTTCAACAGCAGCCCCAGGCGCTTCAGGGTCAGCACTTCGAGCAGTTCCTCCAGGGTGCCCGTGCCGCCGGGCAGGGTCACCATGGCGTCGCCTTCACCGGCCAGCCGCTGTTTGCGCTCGGCCATGGTCTCGGTCCAGATCACCTCGCTCAGCCTCGGATGCACCCACTCGAGGTCCCCCATGAACCGGGGCAGGATGCCGATCACGCGCCCGCCCGAGGCCAGCGCCCCGTCGGCCAGACGGCCCATCGATCCGATGGCGCCTCCTCCGTAGACCGTGGTCGCGCCCGCGCGTGCCAGGAGGCCGCCGAAGTCATGGGCCGCCCGGGCATAGTCCGGATGCGCCGCCGAGCTCGATGCGCAATAGACGGTCACCTTCATGAAGGGAATCCTGTGGGGTGATGCCGGTCCCGGCAACGGTCGTCCACGGGTGATTCCCTGGGTCTCCAGCAAATCGCTTGGACGGCGGTTGTCGTTTCGCTCCATCCTGCGCGCATGTCCGACCCCGCCCATCCCGACCGGGACATCCATTCCGAAGCCTTCCTTCATCGGTTGATGCGGCGGCAGTTGATCCTGTCGATCCTGTGCGCGAGTGCCTTCCTGATGGCGTTGGTGGGGTTGCCTCTCCTCAATTACCTGGCGCCGGAACTCATGGCCCGTCGGGTCGGTGGGTTCACCCTGTCGTGGCTGGTGCTCGGGGTGTTGTTCTTCCCGTTCGTCTGGGCCATCGCGTGGGTGTTCATCCGGCGATCGATCCGATTGGAGACGCAGGAGGTCGACGAGGTGCGTGGGGCCGGCGGTTCCGCGACGGGCCGTTGAGCCCGCCCACTCGTCTCCGAGAACCCTTTCCTCGCATGGACCTCATCAAAGCCTTCCTCGACGTGGTGCTGCACCTGCAGGACCACCTGTATCGACTCACCAGCGACCATGGCGCGTGGGTCTATGGCATCCTCTTCCTGATCATCTTCGCCGAGACCGGACTGGTGCTCACCCCGGTGCTTCCGGGCGATTCGCTGCTCTTCGCCGTGGGCGCGGTGGCGGCCAACCCGGCCTCGGGCCTGAATGTCTGGGTGGCCGGGATCCTGATGATCGTCGCCGCCGTGATCGGAGATGCGGTGAATTATTCGGTGGGGCAGTTGGCCGGGGGGTATCTGACCCGGAGATTCCCCAGGATCATCCGGCCCGAGTATCTTCAGAAGACCCACCGGTTTTTCGAGGTGTACGGGGGCAAGACCGTCATCCTGGCGCGCTTCGTCCCGATCGTGCGCACCTTTGCCCCGTTCGTGGCCGGCATGGGGGCGATGAACCGGTCGCGCTTCATGTTCTTCAACGCCGTGGGGGCCCTGGCCTGGGTCGGCTTGATCCTTCCTGCCGGTTGGTTTCTGGGGCAGTTCGAGTTCGTGAAGAAGCGCTTCGAGGTGATCGTTCTGGGCATCATCTTCGTGTCGGTGCTGCCCGTGGTGTGGGAAGCGTGGAAAGCCCGTAAAGCGGACTCCGACCAGGCATGAACCATGGCGTGCTCCCCGGAAATCATCGCTGAACTGGTCGGGCTTCTCGGGTCCGGATCGGTGCTCACGTCCGCCGAGGACCTGACGGTCTATGCCTTCGATGGCACGGCCGCCCTGACCCAGCAGCCCGGTTGCGTGGTGTTCGCCCGCACCACGGCCGATGTGCAGGCCGTCCTGCGTCTGGCCCAGCGCACGGGTACTCCCGTGGTCACCCGGGGCTCCGGCACCGGTCTGAGCGGGGGATCGCTGCCGGTGCCCGGCTGCATCGTCCTGTGCACGGTGCACATGAACCGCATCCTGGAGGTCGATCGGGCCAACCTGACGCTCCTGGCCGAACCCGGGGCCACCACGCTGCAGATCGCCGAGGCGGCGGCGGCGGCCGGCCTGTTCTATCCGCCCGACCCGGGCTCGATGAAGATCAGCACCATCGGCGGCAACGTGGCCGAGAATTCCGGCGGCCTGCGCGGGCTCAAGTACGGCATCACCCGCAATTACGTGATGGGCTTGGAAGTCGTGCTGCCGGACGGCGAGGTCCTCTTCACGGGCAACAAGTGCGTGAAGGACGTCGCCGGGTATTCGCTGAAGGACCTCTTCGTCGGCAGCGAGGGAACTCTGGGCGTCATCACCCGGGTGCTGCTCCGGTTGATCCCGCAGCCCGCGGCCAAGCAGACCCTGATGGCCACCTTCGATGCGATGGATGCGGCCGCGCAGGCGGTCTCCGACATCATCGCCGCCAAGATCATCCCGTGCACCCTCGAGTTCCTCGATCGGACGACGCTCCGCTGCGTCGAGGACTACGCGAAGATCGGCCTTCCCGACTGCGAGGCGCTCCTGCTGATGGAGACCGACGGCCATCCGGCCCAGGTCGCCGAAGAGGCGGCCCGGATGGAGGAGATCGCCCGGGCCAACGGTTGCCGGGAGGTCCGCCGGGCGGCCACCGAGGCCGAGGCCAACGCCCTGGCCGGGGCGCGCCGTTCGGCCTTCAGCGCGCTGGCCCGGGTGTCGCCGACGACCATCCTGGAGGACGCCACGGTGCCTCGCAGCGAGTTGGCCCGGATGATCCGCTTCGTCGACCAGGTGGCCAAGAAGCACCGGCTCCGCATCGGCACCTTCGGTCACATGGGGGACGGCAACCTGCATCCCACGTTCCTGACCGACGAGCGCAACACCGAGGAGATGCACCGGGTGCATGTGGCCTTCCGCGAGATCTTCGACGAGGCGATCCGCCTCGGGGGCACGATCACCGGCGAGCACGGGATCGGGGTGGCCAAGAAGGAGTTCCTGCCGAAGTTCCTCGGCGACGCCTCCATGCGGGTGATGCGGGGTCTGCGACGGGAACTCGATCCGAAGGGCATCCTCAACCCGGGCAAGATGTTCGATGCCGCATGAGTCTCCGGCCGTCCACCACCGGGGAATCCGTCCCCTCCGTCGAGCGGCAGCAGGCGCTGTTGACGCTGTTGGCCGATGAGGATCCCGGGGTGGTCGAGTGCATCCGTGGCCAGTTGGCGCCCGAGGGCCGGCCGCACGCATGGTTGAAGGCGCACCGGCTCCATGAAGATCCGGTGATCCGGGCTCGGGTGCGTGAGTTGTGGGATGCCCGCGCTCGGATCGACGCCGACCGGGAGTTCCTCGAGTTCTGCGCCGGCCACGGGGAGCATTTCGACCTCGAGGAGGCCGTGTGGAAACTCGCGCGGACCCGGAACCCCGGCGCACCGATCGAGGCCTACCAGGCGCAATTGGACGAATGGGCGCGGTCGGCGGCGCCCGCGGTGGAGGCGTCCCGTGACGGGGGAGGCGTGGTTTCCGCGTTGAATGCGGTGCTCTTCGGCGAGCAACGATTCCAGGGCAATTCCGAGAACTATTTCGATCCCGACAACAGCTACATGGATCGGGTGATCGACCGGCGGCGCGGCATCCCCATCACGCTCTGCAGCCTGTACCAGTTCGTGGCCAGAAGGCTCGGACTGCCGGTGGTGGGCATCGGGATGCCGGGACATTTCCTGTGCCGCTACCAGGACGCCCAGGGGGAGTGGCTCATCGATGCCTTCCATGGGGGGCGTTTGGTCACGCGATCCGAAGCCCGTCAACGGTTGGCCCACTTCGCCCTGCCGGAGTCCGATGGGGCCATCCTCCTCCAACCGATCACGCCCCGACGCTGCCTCCAGCGGATGATCGCCAACCTGCATGTGATCCATCAGGAGCGGCGCGATGCCGCGGAGTCGCAGCGTCTCCAACGGTATCTGGTGCTGCTGTCCCGGTGACGGCGGGCCTGGCGACGGTTCAGTCGAGGCCGACGATCGCCGGGTTGCCGTAGAGCGTGAAGCTGCCGACGCGCTCGATGCGCAGGTTGAGGACCTGCCCGTGGTGCCGGGGGGATCCTTCGAAGACGGCGATCTTGTTGGTCCGCGTCCGGCCTTCGTAGCGGGCCGGGTTGCGGTGGCTGGGCCCCTCGACGAGCACCTCGACCAGGCCACCGACATGGGCTTCGAACTTGGCCATCGCCATGCGGTTGATCTCGGCCAAGAGGCGCTGGTGCCGATCCTCGATGACGTCTTCCGCCAATTGGTCGGGCATCGCCGCGGCCGGCGTATCCCGCCGTCGGCTATATTTGAAGAGGAACGCCTGGTCGAATCGGATCTCCTGGCACAGGGACATCGTCTCCAGGAAGTCCTCTTCGGTCTCGCCGGGGAATCCCACGATGATGTCGGTGCTCAGACCGATCCCGGGGCGCACGGCCCGCAGCTTGGAGATGATCTCGAGGAAGCGCTCCCGGGTGTAGCCCCGGTGCATGAGCTTCAGCAGCCGGTTCGAACCGCTCTGGACGGGGAGATGTGCGCTCTCGACGAGCTTGGGGAGGCGTCCGTAGGCCTCGACCAGGTCGTCGCCGTAGCCCTTGGGGTGTGGTGACGTGAAGCGGATCCGATCGATGCCCTCGATGGCATGCACCGCCTCGATGAGCTGCACGAAAGCACTGCGGCCGTCCTGCACCGGGTACATCCGGCGGCCGTAGCTGGTCACGATCTGGCCCAGCAGGGTGATCTCACGGACGCCGCGTGCGGCCAGTTCGCGGCATTCGGCCACGATGTCGTCCATGGGCCGGCTGCGCTCTTCGCCCCGAGTGGAGGGCACGATGCAGAAGGTGCAGTGCTGGTTGCAGCCCTGCATGATGCTGACGAACGCGGTGACGGGGCGCGAATCGTTGCCGATGCCGTGGCCCAGGTGCTCACGGATGGCCGATTCGCTGCCGGCCTCCTCGGCCGTGTCCACCACCTTGTCGCGGGAGCCCGACAACAGCGCATCGAGGTATTCGCCGGCCCGGTGCGTCTTCTGGGTGCCCAGCACCAGGTCCACGTCGGGGAGTTGGTCGATGAGCTCGCCGCCCCGGCTCTGCGCCATGCAGCCCAGGAACCCGAGGATCTGCCGCCCGCCGCGCTTGCGGTCCACCCCGATGACGTTCTGCATCTTGCTCAGGGCCTTCTGCTCGGCCATGTCGCGGACGCTGCAGGTGTTCAGCAGCACGACATCGGCTTCGGTCTCCGACGGAGCCAGGGAATAGCCGCGGGCCAGGAGCTGCGCCGAGACGGCCTCGCTGTCCCGCTCATTCATCTGGCAGCCGTAGGTCTTGATGTAAACGCTGGGCATGGTGTCGAACGACCGGACGGACCATATCGCGGCCGGCCCGGGGATGCCATGCACAAGCGTATCGCTTCCGGAGCCTTCGCCTGGCCGCCGTCGGGGTCCTGTGCCCTGCGGGCGATGGTTGACCGTGGATGCGATGCATTTCCTGGAGGCCGTGGATGCCTACCGGGAGGGGGTTCTTGTCATCCGCCACTCTCGGCTTAGGATTCCCGCAGATGGAAACCATCGGCGAGTTGATCGAATTGCCCGGCCTGAAGGTCACGGTCGACCGTTTGCTTTACCAACGGCTCCCGGCCGACCGGTCCGACAAGCCGCACTCTTTCATCTACTTCATCTCCATCCACAATCATTCCCCGGTGCCTGTGACCATCCGTGGGCGCAAGTGGGTGGTGACCCACGAAGACGACACGGTGCTGGTGGTGGAGGGCGATGGCGTGGTCGGAGAGACTCCCGTCATCCCGCCCGGGGGCAAGTTCAGCTACAACAGCCGACACATCATCGGCACGAATTCGGCCGTCGCCGAGGGTTCCTATCTGGGCATCGACGACGCCGGACGCCGCATCATCGTGCGGATCCCGCGATTCCGAATGGAAGTGCCCGGTGCCCGGGAGTGCTGAGGGGGCGGGCCGATGCGGTCCCGGTGAAGCCCCTCGGCGGCCATCAGGCGATCGGTCCCGGTTCCAGGATGCTTTCGGCCACCTGGCGCCAACCATCGACGATGATCGCGGGGGACAACGACGCTCCTTCGGCGCGTTCAAGTTCGGCACCGTAACCCGTTCTGACGAGGATGCTCCTCCTCACGCCCGCGTTCCAACCGGCCTCGAGATCGATGCGCTTGTCGCCCACCATGTAGCTGGCCGCGAGGTCCAGGTGGAATTCATCGCGGGCATCCCAGAGGAACTGCGGCGAGGGTTTTCGGCCGCGGCTCGGCTGGTCCGGGGCTTCGAAGGCCGAGTAGAACCTCAGGAATTCGACGCCCGCGCGGGCCATCTCTGCGCGGATGTGGTCGTGCACCCGGTGGACATCGGCCTCGGTGTAGTAGCCCCTGCCCACACCGGACTGGTTGGTCACCACCACGAGGGCGAACCCGGCCTCGCTCAACCGGCGCAGGGCGGGGGCGGCCTCGGGAAAGATCTCCACCTCCTCGGGGCGGTGCAGGTAGTGCTTCTCGACGATGAGGGTGCCGTCGCGGTCGAGGAAGATGGCCGGTCTCATGCGGGTCGGGCGGCGTGATCGAAGGTCGACAGGAGTTCCGACGGACTGACGGTCGCCGTGCCCCGCTTGCCGACCACCACACCGGCGGCGTGGTTGGCGAACACGGTGGCCTCGATCGGCGAGGCCCCTGCGGCGATGGCCAACGTGAATGCGGCGATCACGGTGTCGCCGGCACCCGACACATCGAAGACCTCGCGCGCCACGGTGGGCACGTGGAAGGGCGGTTGGTCGCGTCGACAGAGCAGCATGCCCAGTTCGCCCAGGGTCACCAGCAGCAGCGCGGGCCGGAGGGTTTCCTGGAGTCTGCGGACGGCTTCCTGGAGCGGTCGGTCGGCCATGGGATCGGAGGCGCGGACCGAGTCCTCGACGCCGGCCAGTTCGAAGGCCTCCTTGCGGTTGGGGGTGATGAGGGAAAGCCCGCGCAGGTCGAGCGAATGCACCGGCTTGGGATCCACGCTGATCCAGCATCCGGCCCGCTTGCAGCGTTCGCGGATGCCGTCCAGCAGGGCCTGGGTCACGACGCCCTTGCCGTAGTCGCCCACGACCACGCCATCGAGCCGGGGAAGGGCCCGCTCGAGTCGCTCGAGCAGGGTCCGCGTCGTGGTCGCGTCGATCTCGCCGCGGGTCTCGCGGTCGAGTCGGACGATCTGCTGTTGGCCGGCGACGATCCGCATCTTCGTGGTGGTGTGCCGGCGCGCGGTGGTCACCAGGCTCCGGCATCCGATGCGTTCGGAGGCGAGCAGGGTCCGGAGCGTCTGCCCGGCCTCGTCCTTTCCGATCACCCCCGCCAACTCGGCGTTGCCGGACAGGGCGGTGACGTTCCGGGCGACATTGGCCGCTCCGCCGGGCATGAGGTTCTCGCGGTCGAAATCGACGACGGGCACCGGGGCCTCGGGAGAGATCCGGCTGACCCGGCCCCAGACGAACTGGTCCAGCATCACGTCCCCGACGACCCACAGGCGGGTCCCGGAGGCGGCATCGAGCAGTTCGTCGAGCCGCGCCTTCGACAGGTCACTCATCGGACGAAATCGTAGGATTCCCGGTGGTCTCCGACCACCGATTCTTTTTGTCGAGGGCGGACTCCGGGTCGGGGTGTGGGAATCAGAGGTGGTAGGGGATGCGGATGTCGGGCCAATTGGACTTCATTTCCCGGGTGTTGCGGGAGACCAGCAGGCAGCCTTGGGTCCTGGCCGTGGCGTAGACGATCGCGTCGGGGATCTTCAGTCGCCATTGCTTGCGGATGGCGATGGCCTCCTGGGCGATTTCAGCCGAAAGGTCCAGAACTTCGAACGACGACAGGAACCCCCGGATCGCAGCCTCTTCACGGGCATCCCTGGCACCCACCATCAGTTCGATGACCGTGATGATGCTGATGAGTCGGGCGCGGTATCGAGCCAGCTCGACTCTAGCGGCCTGGGATCCACCCAGATAATCTACGAGGATGTTGGTGTCGAAAACGGCCTTCATTCCCCTTCCCATTCGTCACGGAGTGATCGCTGATATCGAACCCCGTCGGTCTTCCGGTCTTTCCAAAGACCGAAGGCCTCTTCGGCTGCTGGAATGGATTTGACCTTGAGGTATTCGGTGATCGCATCGCGGATCAAGGCCGCCCGGGAACGCTGTTCGAGGGCTCCGACTTGATCCAAGGAGGCGATGAGTTCGTCAGGGACGTCGATGACGGTTCTCATGAATGACATCATACATCGTCATCAAGCATCATCAAGGGTTTCGAGTGGGCTCCCGGTCTCCTCCTCGCCCGGGAGGGTTTCTCCGGGGTGTCGGTGGGATCGCCGCCCCTCCTTCGGAAGCGTTGGCGCTTCGGCCGCGATGCTTCATGCTGGTCGCATGCGGTGGGATCAGTGGCTCTGGAACATCCGGTTGTACCGCTCGCGGTCCCTGGCCCAGGAGGCCATCAAGGACGGGCGGGTGCTGGTCGATGGCGTGGCGATCAAGCCGGCGCGGGAGGCCCGAGCCGGTGAGATGGTCTCGGCCCGGACCGGGGACATCACCCGAGTCTACCAGGTGCTGGGGTTCCCTCCGCGGCGGGTTTCGGCGCCCGAGGTGGCCGCGTTCGCCCGGGATCTGACACCGCCGAAGGCCCGGGAGGAAGCGCGGCAGAAAGTGCTCGAACCCGGTTTCAGGCCCCGGGGGGCGGGTCGACCGACCAAACGGGAGCGCCGGCAGATCGAACGGTGGAGCGATCCTGGTTGAGCGGAGCGGCGGATGGGGCCGATGCCGTGAGCCGCCCGTCGCCGTGCCCTTCGACGGCCGAAATTTCGGTTCAGGGCTCTCCCGACCGGGTTGTCACGGCCCGGGTGCCTCGGCCGGGCCGGTCGGGGCAGGGGGTGATGGCTGGGGCGCGTGCGAGGTGGGAGGGTTTGAGGGTGAGGCCCGGCGCCACTGGTCCAGGCGTTCGGCGATCTTCCGCTCATGGCCCTGGGTCGTGGGTTCGTAGAAACGCCGGGCCGCCCCCAGATAATCCTGCGCGACATGGTGCCCCGGAAAATCGTGGGCGTAGCGGTAGCCCTCACCGTGGCCGAGGACCTTGGATCCGGCGTAGTGACCGTCGCGCAGGTGGTTCGGTACGGCCAGGGTCCGTCCGGATCGGATGTCCTCCAGAGCCGCATCGATGGCTTTGACCACCGAGTTGCTCTTGTTCGCGGTGGCGATGTAGAGGGCGGCCTCGGCGATGGGGATCCGGGCCTCGGGCCAGCCGATCACCTCCGCGGCCTGGCAGGCGGCGGTGGCGAGGATCAGCGCCATGGGGTCGGCCAACCCGACGTCTTCGGCCGCATGGATCATGATGCGCCGGGCGATGAAGCGCGGATCCTCGCCGGCGTGGATCATCTTGGCCAACCAGTAGAGCGTGGCGTCGGGATCGCTGCCCCGCATCGACTTGATGAAGGCGCTGATGGTGTCGTAGTGGGCGTCCCCGTCCCCGTCGTAGACGATGGCCTTGCGCTGGATGCACTCCTCGGCCACGGCCCGGTCGATGCGGATGACCCCATCGGGGCCCGGCGGGGTGGTCAGCGCGGCGATCTCGATGGAATTCAGGGCCTTGCGGGCGTCACCGTCCGAGACTCGGGCCACATGCGCGAGGGCCTCGGGCTCCGCGGCGATCCGCAGGTGACCCAGACCGCGTTCCGGGTCCGCCAAGGCCCGGTGGAGCAGTTCCAGCAGGTCCGATTCCTCCAGAGGCTTCAGCTCGAAGACCTGGGACCGGGAGACCAGGGGCGAGTTGATGAAGAAGAACGGATTGTGGGTGGTCGCGCCGATCAGTTTGACCGCGCCGCTCTCCACATCCGGCAGCAGGACATCCTGTTGGGCCCGATTGAAGCGGTGGATCTCGTCGATGAAGAGCAGGGTGGGTTCCCCGGTGTTCTGAAGGCGGTGATTGGCACCCTGGAGGACCCGGCGCATCTCCGCCAGATTGGACTCCACGGCATTGAGCTTCTCGAAGCGGCATCTCGACCGCGCGGCGATGATCTGGGCCAGCGTCGTCTTCCCGGTGCCGGGCGGTCCGAAGAAGATGAGCGATTGGATCCGATCGGCATCGATGGCCCGGCGGAGCAGGAGGCCCGGGGCCAGGAGGTGTCGCTGGCCGGCGTATTCGTCCAGGGACCGGGGGCGCATCCGCGAGGCGAGCGGGGCCGCGGACAGGGACCGTTCTGTCGACGAAGGAGGTACCGGAGGATGTCCCGGGTTCGAGCGGTCCTCCGAGCCGTCGAGTTCGAACAGATTCGCCTGCGCCACGGGCCAGACACTAGGGACAGGCTCCTGTGACGGAAAGATCCCGTTGCACCGGGATCGGGTGATCAGCGGCAGCAACAAGAGGCGGGCTCCGGGATGAGCGGGTTGCGCGGTGCAAAAACAAGACGCCGCAGGACTCGTGGAGTCCTGCGGCGTTCTGGAAATCGGTGTTTGAAACCGATGGTCCGGATCAGACCAAGGCGATCTTGTCACCCTTCTTGAGGGTGACGATGGCCTTCTTGTAGTCGCTGCTCTTGCCGGCGGCCTTGGTCATCTGGCGACGGGCCTTGCCCTCGTAGTTCGCCGTGTTGACCTTGGTCACCTTGACGTTGAAGAGCTGCTCCACGGCCTTCTTGATCTGGGGCGCGGTGGCGCGGCGATCGGCAAGAAGGGTGTACTTGTTGAGCTTCTCGCTCTGGAGGGCCGCCTTCTCGGTGATGCGGACCGTCTTGATGGTGTCGAAAATGGTCATGGTGGGATCCCTTTCTGGTTACTTGGCGATGCGGGCCTCGACCGCCTCGAAGCCGGCCTTCGTGAAGACGAGCTTGTCGTACTTGAGCAGGTCGTAGGTGTTGACCAGACCGGCGGTCTTGAGCTCCACACCGGCCACGTTGCGGCTGGCGAGGTAGGCCGACTTGTCGGCTGCGCCCACCACCACCAGGTTGGTGTTGCCATCCAAGCCTAGGGCCTGGAGCACAGCCACGAAGTCCTTGGTCTTCGGGGTCGAGAGCTTGAGGTCGTTGATCACGACCACATCACCGGCCTTCAGGCGCTCGCTGAGAGCCTTCCGGAGGGCGAGCTCCTTGACCTTCTTGTTGACCTTCTTGGAGAAGTCGCGGGGCTTGGGGCCGAACACGACACCGCCGCCACGCCACAGGGGGCTGGCGAAGGAACCGGCGCGGGCGCGGCCGGTCCCCTTCTGGCGCCAGGGCTTCTTGCCGGTGCCGGCAACCTCGCCCATGGTCTTGGTGCAGGCCGTGCCGCTGCGCTGGGCGGCGTTGTAGGCGACCACGGTGTCGTGGACGGCCTGGGTGCCGCGGCCGTCGCCGATCAACTCGAAGCGCACATCGAGTTCGCCGGCGGCATTTCCCTTGGAGTCTTTGATCGAAAGTTTCATCGAGAGGGTTCCTCAGTTACTTTTTCTTGGCTGCCGCTGCGGCCGCCTTCTTGTCGTCCTTCTTGGCGGCAGCGCCTTCCTTGGCCTTCTTGCGGGCGTCGGTGATCTGCTTCAGCCGTGCCGAGTTGATGGAGATCTTCTTGGCCTCGCGGATGATGCAGTAGTCGCCCTCGCTGCCGGGGAAGTTGCCCTTGATCAGAAGCACGTTGTCTTCCGGACGGACCTGGATGATCTCCAGATTCTGGGAGGTGCGGCGCACCACGCCCATGTGACCGGGCATCTTCATGCCGCGCATGACGGTGCCGGGGAAGAGGCGCTGACCGATGGCGCCCGAACGGCGGTGCCAGCCCTTGGCACCGTGGGTGGCATCACCGCCGCGGAAGCTCCAGCGGCCGACGACGCCCTCGAAGCCGCGGCCCTTGGTGGTGCCGATGGCATCCACGAATTGGCCGGCCGCGAAGATGTCGGCGCCCACGGTGTCGCCGGACTTCACTTCCTTGGTGAAGTCGCGGAATTCGCGGATGCGCTTGACGCCGGTGAGGACCGGTTGCTCGCCGCCCTGTCCGGGGGCATCGACCTTCACGCCCTGCTTGGCGAGATGGCCGACCACCGCCTTGCTCAGGCGGCCGAGCTTCTGGTCGCCGTAGCCGAGTTGGACGGCGTTGTAGCCGTCCTTGGAGGCCTTGGTCTTGACCTGAAGCACGCGGTTGGGTCCGACATGGACGACCGTGACGGGCACGAGTACGCCGTTGGAGTCATACACACGGGTATGACCCACCTTGAGTCCGATGAGTCCGAGAGGCATGGCTGGGAAAGTTAGATCTTGATTTGGATGTCGACGCCGGCCGGGAGGTTGAGCTTCTTGAGCTCGTCCACGGTCTTCGCGGTGGGATCGAGGATGTCCAGCAGGCGCTTGTGGGTGCGCTGCTCGAACGATTCCTGGGACTTCTTGTCCGCGTGGGGCGAACGAAGCACGGTCAGGCGCTCGATCTTGGTGGGGAGGGGGATGGGGCCGGCGACACGGGCGCCGGAGCGCTTGACGGTCTCCACGATTTCGCTCGCGGAGGCGTCAATGACCCGGTGGTCGTAGGCTTTGAGTCGGATACGGATACGTTGTCCAGCCATTGCAAAGAACAGGTTTGGGTTTTGTGGAGGGAGATTAGCTGCGGGCGGCAGGGCGCTTCTTGGCGGCATCCATCACGGTGGTGAGGACGCTGTTCGGAACCTGCTCGAAGCTGAACGGTTCCATGCTGTAGGAGGCGCGGCCCTTGGAGAGCGAGCGGATGGCGGTCGCGTAGCCGAACATCTCGGCCAGCGGCACCTGCGCGGTGAGGACGGTCTGGCCGTTCTTCGCATCCACGCCCTGGATCATACCGCGACGGCGGTTGATGTCGCCCAGGATGTCGCCCTGGTACTCGTCGGGGGTGGTGGCCTCGACCTTCATGATCGGTTCGAGGAGGATCGGGCCCGCCTGGGCGAACGCGTCCTTGAGGGCGAAGATGCCGGCCATCTTGAACGCCAACTCGTTGGAGTCGACCTCGTGGAAGGAGCCGTCCTTGATGGACACCTTGATGTCGATGACCTGGAAGCCGGCGTAGACACCCGACTTGATGGCCTCTTCGATGCCGGCATGGACGGCCGGGATGTATTCCTTCGGGATGGTGCCGCCGACGACCTTGTTGAGGATCTCGATGCCCTTGCCCTTCTCGTTGGGCTCGACGTCGATGATCGCATGGCCGTATTGGCCGCGGCCACCGGACTGGCGGATGAACTTGCCCTCGCCCTCGGCCGCCTTGGTGATGGTCTCGCGGTAGGCGATCTGCGGGGCACCGGCGTCGGCCTCGACCGAGAACTCGCGCTTGAGGCGGTCGCGGATGATCTCGAGGTGCAGCTCGCCCATGCCGGCGATGATGAGCTGGCCGGTCTCTTCGTTGGTGAAGCAGCGGAAGGTCGGATCCTCTTCGGCCAGACGCTGGAGACCCTGGGACATCTTGTCCTGATCGGCCTTCGACTTCGGCTCGATGGCCATGCTGATGACCGGTTCCGGGAAGGTCGGGGGCTCGAGAGCGATGTCGAAGTCCTCGTTGCAGAGGGTGTCACCGGTGGTGATGTTGCGCAGGCCGACCAGCGCGGCGATGTCGCCGGAATACACCGAGTCGATGTCCTTGCGCTCGCCACCTTGGATGACCATGAGGCGGCTCACACGCTCGCGCTTGCGGGTGCGAGGGTTGTAGATGGAGTCGCCCTTCTTGAGCTGTCCGGAATAGACGCGGAAGAAGACGAGTTTGCCGGCGTAGGGATCGGTCCAGAGCTTGAAGGCGAGCGAGCAGAACTTGCTGTTGTCGTCGGGCGGGACGGCGATGGCGTCCTCGGTGCCGGGGACGTGGCCCTCGGCCGCGGGGATGTCGAGCGGGGAGGGCAGGTAGTCGACCACGGCGTCGATCAGGACCTGAATGCCCTTCTTCTTGAAGGCGGTGCCGCAGAGGACCGGGATCAGCTCGATCTTGCAGGTCAGGCGGCGGATGGCGGCCTTCAGGACGGGGGTCGTGATGGGCTTGTCCTCGAGGACCAGCTCGGCGATGGAATCGTCCTTGTTGGAGACGGCATCGATGAGCTCGGCCAGAGCGGCCTTGGCGCGCTCCTGGTGGGCGGCGGGAATGTCGGTGATCTCGTACTTGAGTCCCTCGTTGGGCACGTCGCCCTCGCCCCAGATGATCGCCTTCTGGTTCACCACGTCGATGACGCCGGCGAACTTGTCTTCGGCGCCGATGTTCAGGTAGATCGGGAACGCGTAGGCCCCGAGCTTCTTGCGCATGTCGTTCAGCGCGTTGTCGAAGTTGGCACCGGTGCGGTCCATCTTGTTGACGAACGCGATGCGCGGCACCTTGTACTTCGTGGCCTGCCGCCAGACGGTCTCGGACTGGGGTTGCACGCCGGCCACGCCGCAGAACACCGCGACGGCCCCGTCGAGAACACGCATCGAGCGCTCCACCTCGGCGGTGAAGTCGACGTGTCCGGGGGTGTCGATGATGTTGATCCGGTGGGGGATGCCCTCGTAATTCTTGAGGAGTCCGGCTTCCTTCTTCTGGGTCCAGAAGGAGGTGACCGCGGCCGAGGTGATGGTGATGCCGCGCTCCTTTTCCTGCTCCATCCAGTCGGTCACGGTGTTGCCGTCATCGACGTCGCCGATCTTGTGGATCAGGCCCGTGTAGAAGAGGATCCGCTCGGTGGTCGTCGTCTTGCCCGCATCGATGTGCGCGCAGATGCCGAAGTTGCGGGTGCGCTCCAGGGGATACTGGCGCAGCGGGGAGTTGACAGTCTGGTTGATGGCCGCGGAGTCGCTCATGATGGGAAAGATCGTCTAGGGGGCAGATGAAAAACGCCCCGAATTGTCATCGGGGCGTCACAAAGTGTGTGTGATCACCAGCGGAAGTGGGCGAACGCCTTGTTGGCCTGGGCCATCTTGTGGACGTCGTCGCGCTTGCGGATGGCGTTGCCCTGACCCTGATAGGCCTCGAGCAGTTCGGTCGCCAGGGCCTGCTTCATCGGGATGCCCTTGCGGTCGTCGGCGTAGTTGACGATCCAGCGCATGGCCAGAGAGGTCTGGCGGTCCGGGTTGACCTCCATCGGCACCTGGTAGGTGGCACCGCCCACGCGACGAGCCTTGGTCTCGATGCGCGGCTTGGCGTTGTCGATGGCGCGCTGGACGATCTCCAGGGGGTCGACGCCCGGGGTCTTCTCGGCCAGAGCCTCGATGGCTCCGTACACGATGCGGCGGGCCACGTTCTTCTGGCCGCTGAGCATGACGGTGTTCACCAAGCGGCCCACGAGGACGCTGTTGTACTTGGCGTCCGCGATGACGGAACGCTTGATGGCTTGACGACGACGAGACATACGGGTTCGGGAGAAAGGGGCTGGACGGATTACTTCTTCTTGGCGGCGGCACCGGCCTTCGGGCGCTTCACACCGTACTTGGAGCGGCTGACGCGGCGCTTCTCGACACCGGCGGCGTCGAGGGTGCCGCGGACGATGTGGTAGCGGACGCCGGGGAGATCCTTCACGCGGCCGCCGCGCACCAGGACGATCGAGTGCTCCTGGAGGTTGTGGCCCTCGTCGGGGATGTACGCGATCACCTCGTAGCCGTTGGTGAGGCGGACCTTCGCCACCTTGCGCATCGCCGAGTTCGGCTTCTTGGGCGTGCGGGTCATGACCTGCAGGCAGACGCCGCGACGGAAGGGGGCGTTTTCCAAGGCCGGAGACTTGGACTTGTAGTTGATCTTGGTGCGGCCCTTGCGGACCAGCTGGTTAATCGTAGGCATCGATGCCGAAAAGTTATCGGATCCGTCTGCAGCGACGGAAACGGGAGCGCGGACCTTATCAGTCGAGCGGGTCCGTGCAATACGTTTTTTGAGAAAATTCCGGAAGGCCGATGAAAAGGGGCATTTTCAGGGGCGGTTGGACGAGTCCGGACTCGTGTGATGCTCGATGCGGACCAGTTGTGTGTCCTTGTTTCCGACCCAGGCGGTGCCGTTCTCGAGCACATAGAGGCAGCCATCCGCGCCGATCTCGAGGTCCATGGGACGTTGGAAGGTCATGCCCGGGCAGAATCGCTCCATCCGCAGCCGGCCTTCCGGGGTCTTGGCGATCTGGTGTTGTTCATCGAGGTGCACCGCGATGATCCAATTGCGGGACCATTCGTAGATGAAGAGGGTGCGATCGAATTCCTTGGGGAGGCGGTTGGGCGAGCCGGATCGCTCGTCATACCGGTAGACGGGGCCCGCGCAGGCCGTCCGACCACCATTGCGGACCTCCGGAAAGCGGGTCGAGGCGCCATAGGGGTACCAGATGAAGGCCGGTTGCGCCGGGGGCAGGTCGGCCGGGCCGGTGTTGAGGCGCGACGGATTGACCGGATGGGCGGGATCCCAGGACTCTCCGTGCTGTCGGGTCTCGAAGTCGTACCGGTGATAGGGACGGTTGTCGCCGGCGAAATAGGGCCATCCGAAGTTTCCGGCCGAGCGGGCCTGGTTGATCTCGTCGAAGCCGGCGGGACCCCGCTTCTCATTCGGGCCGCCCGCATCCGGGCCCACCTCGCCCCAGTAGAGATGCCCGGTGGCCCGATCCACGCTGATGCGGAAGGGGTTGCGGTTGCCCATCACATAGATCTCGGGGCGGGTCTTGGGGGTTCCGGGGGGGAACAGGTTGCCCGCGGGGATGGTGGCCGTGCCGTCGGCCTCGGGATGGATGCGCAGGATCTTGCCGCGCAGGTCGTTGGCGTTGGACGCCGATTTCTGCGCGTTCCAGGGTTCGCGTCCCGAACGCTCGTCGATCGGGGTGTATCCGTCGGATTCGCCCGGATGCGTGTTGTCGCCCGTCGCGGCATAAAGGTTGCCGGCGGCGTCGAAGGCGAGCGATCCGGCCGAATGGCAACACTGGTCGCGTTGCGTGGGAATGCGCAGCAGGACCTTTTCGCTGGCCAGGTCGAGGGATCCGTCCCGGAGCGTGAATCGGGAGACCCGGTTGTCACCGGTCTTCTGTTGGGTGGCGTTGGTCCGCGTCTGGGGATCGGAATAGAACAGGTAGACCCACGAATTCCGGGCGAATTTGGGGTCCAAGGCGATCCCGAGCAGGCCGTCCTCCAGTTCGGTGAACACCTTCAGCGTCCCGGCGACGGTCGCGGTCTTCGTCGACGGGTTCCACACCTTGAGGATCCCGGCGCGTTCGATGAAGAAGACGCGGCCGTCCGGCGCCGGTGCGATCTCCATGGGGTTGATCACGGTGTCCTCGGCCTGGCCGTCCCCGTCGATGTCGCGGTCCGTGTCGAGGACCACCTTGTGGAAGGGGCCGTCGACCTGCGGGCCGGAGGGTTTCGGCGCGGGCTTGGGATCGGCACCGAGGGTCGTGGGGGCGGAGATCCCGCCGATCAGGGCCGCGATGGCAAGGGCCATGGCCGGATTCAGGGGGCGGAACGGATTTGGCGTGCGGGACATGCCTGCCAGTGAACCGGAGTCGCGCCGTCGAGGCAGTCTTTTTCGCCGACCCGGAGGTCGGTCGTCGGACGGCGCGGGCGGGCCGGTTCAGGAGGCCCAGCGTTCGCGGTGGCCGCACTGGGCCTCGTGCCGCAGGGCATGGTCGATGAGCGTGAGGGCCGTCATGGCCTCCACCATCGGGACGGCGCGCGGGAGGACGCAGGGGTCGTGGCGCCCGCGTCCGCGCAGCGTGGTGTTCTGGAGGTGGATGTCCACGGTGTCCTGCTCGTGCATCACCGTCGCCACGGGCTTGAAGGCCACACGGAAGTGGATGGTGGCGCCGTTGGAGATCCCGCCCTGGACGCCTCCGGACCGGTTGGTGGGGGTGACGATCTTGCCGTCGACATTCCGGAAGGCGTCGTTGTGCTGCAGGCCGGTGAGCAGCACGCCGTCGAAGCCCGATCCGATCTCGAAGCCCTTCGTCGCAGGGAGGGAGAGCATGCCCTTGGCCAGGTCGGCCTCGAGGCGGTCGAACACGGGGTCTCCCCAACCCACCGGGACGTTCTTGGCCACGCCGAGGACGATGCCACCGACGCTGTCGCCCTGACTGCGCCGTTCTTCGATGAGCTGGATCATCGCCGGTGCGGCGACGGCGTCCGGGCAGCGCAGGATGTTGGATTCGATGGCGGCCGCGGTCAGGGTCTCGGGGTCGACCGTCGCCTTCAGGTGCTGCACCTGGGTCACGCAGGCCAGGACTTCGACGCCCCAGAATTCTCGTAGCAGTTTCTTGGCGATGGCTCCGGCGGCGACCCGGCCGATGGTTTCGCGGGCCGAGGTCCGTCCGCCGCCGGGCCAGGCGCGATGGCCGTATTTGACCTGGTAGGTGTAGTCGGCGTGGGAGGGGCGGAACTTCTCGGCCATCTCGTTGTAGGCCTCGGAGCGGAAGTCTTCGTTCTTCACCCACATCGAGATGGGGGTGCCCAGGGTGAGTCCTTCGAAGGTGCCGGAGAGGATCTTGACCGTGTCGGTCTCCTTTCGGGGAGTGACGATGGACGACTGTCCGGGACGACGACGGTCGAGGTCGGGTTGGATGTCGGCCTCGGTCAGCGGCAGGCGGGGCGGGCAACCGTCGACGACCACGCCAACGCCGCCGCCATGCGATTCGCCCCAGGTGGTGATTCGAAAAAGGTGCCCGAACGTGTTGCCCATGTCTGCCGGAATCCTGCGATGAAGGCGGGGTGGGAGGAAGATCAAAGGAGGGCTCCGCCGGGCCGGGCCGTTGCTCGCAGGGAACCTCGGGGGAGGATCGGCATTCGCGCTTTGCGCGAGGGGAGGGGGTGATCGGTTCCAGAGCGAGCGCTGGCCCGACTCCGCTCCGCTGTATCTGGGGGGCGGGTCAGGATGGGAGGGGGCTGCCCGTTGGTCGGGATCTCCCTTGAAGTCGAGGCTTCGACGGTGGAGTCTCAACCGAGTCGTCCCACCCGAA
This sequence comes from Verrucomicrobiota bacterium, assembly GCA_041177965.1. Taxonomy (GTDB): domain Bacteria; phylum Verrucomicrobiota; class Verrucomicrobiia; order Limisphaerales; family UBA9464; genus SXXZ01. The sequence continues at coordinate 21,118 of JBEGWF010000007.1, forward strand.
TCCTGCGCACCGTGAATTTGCACTCCTTCTCTCGTCGGTTTCTGAGCCCCGGAATCCTCCTATCCCTCGTCTTGAGCCTTGCGGCCGATTCGTTCCGCTTGGAACCCGGATTCGTTTCCCTGGTGCCCGGAAAGGATCTGACGGGCTGGAAGTACAAGCCGTCCGAGAATTTCGACGGAAAGGTGGAGGCCACAGACGGGCGCTACACCGCGAAGGATGGGCAGATCGTGGTGAACGACTACAACCCCGCCAAGGGACCGCACCTGCGCCAGTTGTGGACGCAGCGGGAGTTCCCGAAGGACTTCATCCTGCGACTGGAATTCCGGGCCTCGGTGAATGCCGACAGCGGAATCTTTTTGCGCGGGCCGCAGTTGCAGTGCCGCGATTATCTGGTGGCGGGCCCGTACAAGGTCCTCAAGAAGTACAAGCCGCAGGACTGGAACCAGATCGA
>JBEGWF010000008.1:0-4083 GCA_041177965.1 Verrucomicrobiota bacterium
CTGGGCTACCGGTGGTCCCATCGACCTCGTCGTCCACTGGGTCGGTGGTGCCGGCAGCCTCAACATTCGTAGCCACGAGGACTGTCCGACCCGGATCCGTGGAATCCAGTCGTATGAGATGGCGAACGGCTACTCGGACATCGCCTACAACCTCCTCATCTGCCCGCACGGCACGATCTACGAGGGTCGGGGACTCGGAGTCCAAGGGGCAGCGAACGGCCCGCAGACGAACGCTACAAAGCCCTCCGTGTGTCTCCTCCTGAATCAGGCGGACACGATGACGCCGGCAATGCAGGACCGAATCCTCGATCTGAATCGGGCGGAGATCCCAGGTCGTATCCTCGGCCATCGGGAAGTGAACTCGACAACGTGCCCCGGTGACCAAGTGTTCGCATGGATCCTGTCGACCCGGATCGTTCCACCCCCGACCCCTCAACCCCCCATTCTTGTGGAGGATGAACTCGTGCAGCTCGTCAAGTGCGACAACGGTGACCCGATGGTCCTCATCACCAACTCGATCAACGCCCGATGGGTGCGCGACGAGAAGGAACTGAGGAACCTCAAGGCCGTCTTCGGGGACGTGGCGACCTGGGCCCCGGAGAACTTCTACCGGCCCGTCCTTGTTGGTCCCGCCCCGTCCGCTGGCTTCGCCGGCCGGCCCGCCGACTGGCCCGTCAGGTAGATCGCGCGCCGGCCGGGACCGCCGTGCAGCGCATAGAAGCGGCCCGCCCTCTGCCTCCGGGGGCGGGCCGCTTCGCGTTCACTTACAAGCAGGAGCTTTCAGGCCAAGCGCTTCAACGCTGTCGCACTGGCCCTCCAACACCGACGTCCGTTCAGACTGGCTCGACCAGTCGATCACGGTGCCCGGTGCGATCGCCTCGCCGACGTCGTTCCACACCTTGCGAGTCGGACACGCCAACGGCGCAACCGTGTAGAACTCTTTGACGGCCGCATTCCTAGTCGCAGAATCCAGTGCGTCAACGTCCTCGGCGAACTTCTGGAACGCCTCGGTGCACGTCTGACGCGTCGCCGTACCCTTGAACGCATCGCTGACCGGATCCGATCCGTCGCTGCTCGAGCACCCCGCCAGCATGGCGACCCCGATGACGGTCACTGCGATCAAGCGCTTCATGTCCTGCCCTCCTGTGTGTTTGGAAATCATGCCACCATCGCCGGGAGCCGGCCGACTACCCACCGGGCCTGCTCATCGTCAAACGACACATACGCCTGGGTGGTCTGCAGGGAAGCATGCCCGAGGAGCTCCTGCACCAGCCGGATGTCGCGGGAAGCCTTGTACAGCTCGGTCCCGTACCGATGCCGCAACGAATGGAAGCTGTACAGGGGCGGACACCCGACCTGGCGCAACAGTTTCCCGACTCGGACCGACGCCGACTTCGGGCCCGCCTTCGGGAAGAACCGACCCGCTCGAGGCCACCCGACCGCCTGCAGCGTTTCAATGACCTCGGGTCGTAGCGGCACGATCCGAGTCTTTCCACCCTTCCCGAGGACTCGCAGCGACGGCCCGTCAACGATGTCCTCGACACTGACCGCGATTGCCTCCGAGGCCCGCAGCCCGCAGTACAAGCCGAGCGCGATCCACGCTCGTTCCTCCACGCCAGCCAGCTCCCAGATCGCATGGAGATACTGGTCAGGCAACGGTCGAGGCTTCTTTGGAGCGACGCGTGGCGGGTCAAGTCGGTCGATGGGATTGTCGGGCCGATAGCCCTCGCGCACGACCCACTTGTAGAACTGTCGCAACCGGATCAGGTACTGGCCGAGCGTGTTTGCTCCGACCCTAAGACCGGCCAACCATGACTCGATGTCCGCTGGTTCTGCGTCAATCGGATCGACCGTCTGAAGGTGAGCGCGCACCGTCTGCAGGTACACATCCCTGGTCCGAGTGGCGATTCCCCTGGCGGCCAGCGAAGCCTCGAATGCTTCAAGCATTTGGCGCGGGGGGGTGGGGGGGGGCATCCTTCGGTGCCCGTCGTTCCGTTCGGAGCCCGCCCATAGCGGTGCGAAACTGTCACTTTCCCTGCCCATGCTCCACCGCGATTCATCACAAACAGCCCCTTCCGGGTCGTTCGCCTCAGAAACTGCGGAATGTCATGGGCGGAAATCCACCACCGAAAGTTCGACCGGTGGTAAAACCTGCCCCGCCAACCGGTCGCCCATTACGAAGATTATGGGCGACCCCGATAACAGGGGGTCCCGCCTTGACCGTTCCGCAGCTCGCCGGCCACTCCACCGGCACGACCGACCGTACACGACTTCCCAAGGTTCTGGGCATCGCGAACAGCCTCGCAGCCCAGAAGATGACCATGCGTCATCTCATCGACCTCCTCGATGGCCTGAACATCCCGATCGTCCGCAAGCAGGGCGCACCCGCATGGGCGGTTCGTGCCCTCAGCGACCCTGACGGTCCGTTCCCCGGCCGCTTCAACGGAGCCGAGGCCCTCACCGCCGACGGACTCCAGTCGCTCCTCAACTACCTGACCGCCACGTCGCCCGAGGCCGCGTGATGACGGTCACCAACGAGGCCCCCAGGTACCGGCCGACCCGGCCCGAAGTTCCGTGCGTCGCCGAAGCCATCACCATGATGCGGTACGTCGCCGCCGGTACCGCTACCGACCCTCGCTGGAACGTCGGCATCGCCGAAGGTGTCGCCCTCGCACAGGCGATCCACGATCCGTGGTGCCAGGACGCCGAGGACGTCGAACTGTGGAAGCAGTGCGCTCGGATGCACGACGCTCGACCCGCAGACGATAAGCGTGCGGTCCTACGTCGGAAGCGTGCATGGTTCGACTACATCCGCACCGCCGCCGAATGGCAGCACGCAGACCAGCAGGTCGCATCGTGAACGCGCTGATCGCCGAGTTCAGGGCGATTCCGTGGACTGCTCGAGGCCGGAAGGTCGGACGCACCCTCACGGGGACGCTGACCGTTCTTGCGCTCACGTCCCCCGGATGGATCGAGCCGCTCATCTTCGGGCTGATCGGCCGATGAGCGGATGCGCGCGCTGCCACGACGCCGGATGGCTCACCGGCCACGGCAAGGGCGGCCTGTTCTGCTGGCGATGCGCTCTGGTACTTGCGGCGCGTGTGCCGTGGAAGGTCGCACGATGAGGCGCAACGCCATCGTCCGCAAGTCCGACCTTACGAATCTCGAGCTCGGCCAACAGGTCCGTGAACGCGACGAGACCCCCACCTTCGACCGGATCTCGTGCGGGTGCGCGTGGAAGTCCGGCAAGGGCGGCACCTCGATCTGGGAGCACACGGCCGCATGCGGACCGTGGCCTCCCGCCTACCGATCGAAGAGCAAGTACCTGCGAAACCCCTGATCGTGCGGGCCGGGTTCTTCCTGCCCGGAGTCCCGGCCCGCACCCCCCTGTCCCCTCGGTCCCGGAGGAAACGACATGGCAATCAACTACCCCGAAGAACTGAAGACCATGCGCGAGGACGCCGAACGTCTCCACTCGCTGGCGATTTGCGTCGCAACGGTCGTCACCGAAATGCGCGAGCACCTCGACGATCTCCTGTCGCGAGCGATGCCCGCATCGTGTCGCCACGAAATCCCGATCGGCGACTACTGCGCCTACTGCAACGAAACCCCGGAGGGCTGACCGATGGCACGCCGTCACCCGTCCCTCACTACCGGCTCCTTGAGCCGCGCCCCTATCCCCGACCGGAAGGACTCCGATGCGAGCCCGACATTCGTTCATCCCCATCCTCGTCATGGTGGCCGCCGCCTGCAGTTCGCACGCTCCACCAGCGCGAACCATCCCGTCTACCTCCACCACAAGCTCTACCTCGTCGACCACGACGACACTCCCGCCGACCACCACCACAACGGCAGCCCCTACGACGACAACCGCAGCCGCACCCGTGGCGCGAACGTCTCCCCCATCGCCGGCTCCCCGGCCCGCAGTGGGTACGCAATGTCCGCCGGAGATCGTGAACCTGATCCACGAGTATTGGGACCGGTTCGGACCCGAGGTCGTGGAATGGGCGATCGGGATCGCCTGGCGCGAGTCCAACTGCCGGCCCGACGTGGCGAGCCCCACTGGCTGCTACTCGATCTTCC
>JBEGWF010000009.1:0-7975 GCA_041177965.1 Verrucomicrobiota bacterium
CCGGGGTCGCCCAGCCGCCGCGGGCCCATCGGGCGAGCGTCTCGGGATAGAGCGTGCGCTCGGCCTCCTGGATGCGCTGGTGCAGCGACGCCACGGTGTCGGTCTCGAGCACCGGCACCGCGCGCTGGGCGAGGATCGGTCCGGTGTCCACGCCCTGGTCCACCCAGTGCACGGTGCAACCGGTGACCTTGACGCCGTAGTCCAGGGCCTGTTTCCAGGCTTCCAAGCCTGGGAAGGACGGCAGCAGTGAGGGGTGGATGTTCACCACGCGACCTTCGAAGGCCTTCAGGAAGTCGCCCTTGAGGATGCGCATGAAGCCGGCCAAGACGATCAGGTCGACCCGGGCCTCCTGCAGGGCCCCGATGAAGGCGGCCTCGGCCCCGGGGTCGAGCTTGGTGCGGAAGGCTCCCGGCGGGATGAACCGGGCGGGGATGCCCCGGTCGCGGGCATGCTGCAGGATGCCCGCCTCGGCCACGTCGCTGATCACCAATCCCACCTCGGCCGGCAGCGTGCCGTCCTGGATCGCCTGCGCGATCGCCACGAAGTTGGATCCCTTGCCCGATCCCAGGACGCCGAGCCTCAGTCTGTTTTCGCCGTGCACGCGGACGATGAAGGCGTGACGGGCCTCCGATCTCAAGCCCCGGTTGCTGCGTCGTTGACGGCCTGCGCCCGTTCGCCACCCTTCGCGGCTCTCGTATGCCTCGTCTCCAGCGCGCCCTGCTTTCCGTCTCCGACAAGACCGGCCTCGTTCCCTTCGCCCGCACCCTGGTGGCGGCCGGCGTGGAACTGCTCTCGACCGGTGGCACCGCCCAGGCCATCCGCGATGCCGGTCTGCCGGTCCGCGACATCTCCGAGCACACCGGATTCCCCGAGATGCTCGACGGACGGGTGAAGACGCTGCACCCGCGGGTGCACGGCGGGCTGCTGTACCTTCGCGGCAATCCGGTGCATGAGGCGACGGTGCGCGAGCACGGCATCCTGCCGATCGATCTGGTGGTGGTGAACCTCTATCCCTTCGAGGCGACGGTGGCCAAGCCGGGCGTGCACCTGCACGACGCCATCGAGAACATCGACATCGGCGGGCCGTCGATGCTCCGCAGCGCCGCCAAGAACCACGACAGCGTGACGGTGGTGGTCGATCCGGCCGACTACGCGGTCGTGTCCGAGCAGGTGGCCGCCACGGGCGAGACCACGCTGGCCCTGCGCCGCACGCTCGCGGCCAAGGTGTTCGCGCGCACGGCGGCCTACGATGCGGCCATCGCGGCGCACCTCACCCGCGAGTTCTCCGGCCCGGACGCGGTGCTGCCCGCCCTGGCGATCAGTGCGCCGCTGGCCCAGCCGCTGCGCTACGGCGAGAACCCGCATCAGAAGGCGGCGCTCTACGGCAAGTTCCAGGAGTATTTCCAGCAACTGCACGGCAAGGAGCTGTCGTACAACAACATCCTCGACCTGACGGCCGCGGCGGCCTTGATCGCCGAGTTCGAGGGGCAGTCGCCGACCCTGGCCATCCTCAAGCACACCAACCCCTGCGGCGTGGGTCGCGGGGCCGATTTGAGCGAGGCCTGGCAGCGGGCCTTCGCCACCGACCGGCAGGCGCCCTTCGGCGGGATCATCGCGGTCAATCGTCCGCTGGACCTGTCGTGCGCCAAGGCCATCGCCGAGATCTTCAGCGAGGTGATCATCGCTCCGGAGTTCGAGGCCGATGCCCTGGAGCTCCTGCGCCAGAAGAAGAACCTGCGGCTTCTGAAGATGCGGCGCTCGCCGGTCGCGGCCGGATCGCACGATCTGCGCAGCGTGGGTGCCGAGTCGTACCTGTGGCAGCAGCGGGATCTCAAGGTGACCACCGAGGCCGACCTCAGGGTGGTCACGCAGCGCGCGCCGTCGCCGGCCGAGTTGGAGGCCATGCTCTTCGGGTGGCGCGTGGTGAAGCACCTCAAGTCGAACGCGATCCTCTATTGCGGTGCCCAGGCCACGCTGGGGGTCGGCGCCGGTCAGATGAGCCGGGTGGATTCGAGCCGCATCGCCGTCTGGAAGGCGGGCGAGGCAGGCTTGGATCTGAAGGGCAGCGTGGTGTGCTCCGACGCGTTCTTCCCGTTCCCCGACGGCTTGATCGCCGCGGCCCAGGCCGGTGCCACGGCCGCGATCCAGCCCGGCGGTTCGGTGCGTGATGAGGAGGTCATCCGTGCGGCCAACGAGCGGGGCATGGCCATGGTGTTCACCGGGACCCGTCATTTCCGTCACTGAGTCGGGTGCGGTGGCCCGGAGTCTGGGGAGTCTTGAGCCCATGGTCACCCGTCGTGAACTGCCGGATGGGGACGCTCCGGAGCTGACCCCGTACCGGACGATGAAGGCCCAGCACTCCCATCTGGGAGGCGGGGTGTTCGTGGCCGAGGGTGACAAGGTGGTGCATCGGCTGATCGAGTCGCGATTGGGGCTGCGCTCGGTGCTGGCCCCGCCTGCCGAGGCCGATGCACTGGAGGCCCGCCTCCGGGCCGCAGGCCGTTCCGCCGACCTGTTCGTGGCTCCGCGTGCGGTGCTCGAGGGCTTCACGGGGTTTCCGATCTATCAGGGCATCCTGGCGCTGGGCGAGGTGCCGCGGCCGGATTCTCTGCAGGACCTGCTCTCGGGCCCCGGGCCGGCCCTGCTGACGGCCATGGATGGATTGACCAGTGGCGAGAACGTGGGCGCGGTGATCCGCAACGCGTCGGCGTTCGGGGCCCGTGGGTTGATCATCGGGCCCACCTCGGCCCATCCCTACCTGCGGCGATCGGTCCGCAGTTCGATGGGCACGGTGTTCGGCCAACCCTATGTGCTGGCCGCAAGCCTGCCCGAGTCGCTGCGGCAGTTGCGTGCCTTGGGTGTGACGGTGGTGGCGGCCCACCCGGGAGCCTCGGCATGTTCGGTGCACCGGTTGCCGGCCGACCGGCCGCTGTGCGTGGTGTTGGGCGCGGAGGGTGAGGGGATTTCGCCCGAGGTGCTGGCCGTTTGCGCGGTGAGCGCTTCGATCGCCATGGCATCCGGGGTCGACTCGCTCAACGTGGCTGCCGCGAGCGCGGTGTTCTTCTCGGAGATCCGGCGTTTGCGCGGGAGTCCGCAGGCTTGATTGGCAAGGCCCGTGCAGGCTGTGCCATCAGCACGCCCTGGGGGTTCGTGCTTGGTCGGTTGAGGGTTTGCCGGCCTGCGACTGGGCCCCGATGGGGAGATCCGGGATTTCCTCAGGAGGCCAATTGCAGCCATTCCTCGGTCCGCGAGCGGATGAGGTTCTGCTGGTGATGATGCCGCCGGGCCGCCGTGAGTTTCTCTTCGAACAGCCCCGGGAAGACCAGCAGCGGAAACGGATGGAGCCAAGCGATGGCCGCGGCCTCGTGAGCCGCACCCCGGATCCACGGGACCAGGCTGGGAGTGCGGTTCCGGTCCAAGGCGGCGTTCATCAAGCGGGTCCGCAGCGCATCCAGCGGAGCCTCGTGCGGGCGCGTCGAGAGGTGCTGGGGACGGGAAACCGTCTGTGGGCGTGCGTCTCGAGGTCGCAGTCGATTCTGGCAGTGTGTGTGTCGTATCATTGCATCGTCAGAGGGAGTCGAGCCGATCTCTGTTCAAACCTTGGGCCTGGAAGTCCGTCATCAGGGGGCGGGTCTCGCCTCATTCCTCTATTTCGGCCTTACCAACAGAGCAACAATCCCGCCCGTGTCAACGGCCCTGGATTCCAAGGGGTCCAATTCCACACGTCGCGGCTATCCCGGGCGATCGGAGGCGAAGGCGGGCGGTTGAAATGCCTGCTCGGATGCGGGGGTCGGTTCCCGGGACGCTCCGCGGGACCGGGCCTGCGCTCGCATGGAAGCTCCGGGGAGGATGGGGTTTTCGCGCTGCGCGCGAGGGGAGAGGGTGATCGCTTCCCGAGCTTGCTCCGACCCGATCCCGCTGCGCGAGTCGGCTGCCCTGGGCCAGGGCGGTCTCGGTGGTTTACGGTCATGGAGGAGTTCGTCCCAGGGGTGGGCTGTGACTGGTTCTGGGACGGCGGTGACCGGTGCCGTGGTTCTCCGCGGGACCGGGCCTGCGCTCGCATGGAAGCTCCGGGGAGGATGGATCTTTCGCGCTGCGCGCGAGGGGAAAAGGGTGATCGCTTCCCGAGCTCGCTCCGACCCGATCCCGCTGCCGCTCGGTGTCATCCCGGCTCCGCGGGTCGTCACTCATTCTGAGTCAACGACCCAATCCTCCACTGCCGCGAAGCATAGTCGGCTGGCTGGAAATGGGTAAACGTAACCTGACCGATAGGATTACAATGGACACATCAACCCGATCAATTTAAATACAAAAATCAATATTCGGCTGAAGTGCTGCTGCGAGCGGATCTTTAAACACCCATTCAAGTGTTGTCGGTCTTCAAGGAACGACCCTTCGATCCACCACTGCTGCCGAAATCGTCGCTGAGTTTGAATCGTAGTAGATCATAACAATATGAGCTTCAACATCCTGCTTAAAGCTCTTTATCCGGCAATCTTCGTTCTCTTTGCAGCGTTTTTTATATTCATTGCACTGAAGACGCTCATTGGTCGGCGGCCATTGGTTATCTCGTCCCGGTGGTTTTTTGTGGTAATGTGTTTGGTCTTTATGCCTAACATTGCAAATCCCATATTTATGGGGCGGTTATCAATTCAAGGCTCCAGCATGATCACATGGATGAATCTTCTGATGTTTGTTGTCCTTATGCTATTCGCTTGGATTCAAATGAAGGGGTATACCGTATTTGGTGTCTCGGATTTCTACTTTCGCGAAGCGCTGCTTGCTTCAGCTGGATCACTTGGCTATTCGATTGAGGAGACGATGTCTTGTCTCAGGATCAAAGAAACAGGACATGAACTTCAAGTTGCCGTTCAGGGCTGGATTGGTACCGCACAATTGAAATCGAAGACCAAGGATTCCGAGAACACAACCAAGCAGTTAGCCGATGGAATGACGAAGTATTTCCAAAGTACTCCAGGAAATATGAATTACATGACATCATGCTTTTAACTGATCATTGGAGCCTTCATGGTCGCCATGTCGGTTTGGATGTTGACCCTTAATATAAAATAAGAACCAACGGATCGGTGTGCTGAAAAAGCAGACATTGCTTGACCAAATGTGGGCGCTATAAAATAATATAAAAATGAATTTCTTACCCACCATTAAAAACGGCGAGAGCGTATACGCCGGGTTCTGGAAGCGATTCTGTGCCGCGTTTGTTGATGCATTCATCATCCTGCCTTTGGCGTTGCTATTCAACTGGCTGGAGGGGTTTGATAGGGGGTTTGCAATCATCATAACCATCGCGTCGTCCACACTCTTCGCCATCTACAACCCGTACTTCAATGTACGATTCGGCGGAACACCGGGCAAGCTTGTGGCAGGAATCCGAATTACCAAGCCAGATGGCTCGAAGATTGGCTGGAGCCAGGCGTGGAAACGATCCTCGGTCGAGCTTGTCATCGCGAGCATCAACCTGATTGTCGGAGTATGGGTGCTGACTCAACTAGACTCCGCAAGTTTCGTGTCTTTGGGATGGATTGAACGAGGGGAAAAAGTGAAAGCACACGCTCCCTCGTGGTATACGTCAATCAATATCTTTGAGCAAGTATGGATTTGGAGCGAAATCGTTGTCGTCCTTTTTAACAACCGAAAGCGTGCCATTCACGACTTCATTGCAGGGACAGTGGTGATTCATAAACAATTTGCAGAGCAACAAGTTTGTCATGCGCAAGCATCGTAAGATTATCCAGTAAACAGGGAACGGGCTCAGGAAACGGTTTTTGGTTTCGGCTCTGCCGGTTTTGAGGTAGGTGACATGGATCGACGGCCGACTTGGACGGTGGAACGATGACCATGGCTCGGCGCAGTTGAGGCGACGTTCCGCTGGATCCAGCCAAGAAAATTGCCCGAGATCCCAGCGTAGCCGCGGTTCTTCCAATGAAGGCGTCCAAAATCGGAAATCGTTTCTGACCCCGTTCCCTGACCCCGTTTCCAAATGTCCCAGCACATCGGCTTGGTCTCGCTTGTCGTTCGGAATTACGACGAAGCCATTTCCTTCTACGTCCATGCGCTTGGCTTTACGCTGATTGAGGATAGGCATCAGCCGGAGCAGAATAAGCGCTGGGTGGTCGTTGCACCAACTGGAGGTATCGGAACACAATTGCTGTTGGCGCGGGCAGCGAATGATGATCAAGCCTCGCACATTGGGAACCAGACCGGCGGAAGGGTGGCATTCTTTCTCTACACCGATGACTTCTGGCGTGACTTCAATACATACAAATCACGAGGTGTCGTATTCGTCCGGGAACCCAAATCAGAACCCTACGGAACCGTTGCTGTGTTCAAGGATTTGCACGGAAACCTGTGGGATCTCATTCAACCGACCCCAGCCACAGCCGCCGGCGATGCCTGAATTGCGTCGCGGCAAATACAGCCCGGGCGTCTGGAAACGGGCGCAGGCAATGATTCTCGATGCCGACTCAACCGGGCTTGAAACTTCGGTGATGTGGATCGTCGATCCACTCGGACTGCGCAGCGGTCACAACGGCTCGGCACAGACCCGGATCATTGCGTCCCGGGTGACGGGTTGCTAACAGTGGGGTAATCGAGAATCGCGGAGCGAGGCTCGGCATCCGGTCGCTCAATGAACATCGCCATACTGACGTTTCAAGGCTTCAACGAACTCGACTCCTTGGTCGCGCTCGGAATCCTCAATCGGGTCAAGAAGCCAGGCTGGCGGGTCTCGCTGTGTTGTCCCGAGCCGGAGGTGACTTCGATGAATGGGGTCACCGTCCGAGCCCAATCCCGCTTGGCCGATGTCCCGGATGCCGACGTGGTGCTGGTGGGCAGTGGGGTGCAGACGCGCGAAGTGGTTGCGGACGCCCGGCTGATGAGCGCATTGCAGCTCGATCCATCACGCCAACTGATCGGAGCGCAGTGCTCGGGCACGTTGGTGCTCGCCAAGCTCGGTCTTCTGGACGCCATCCCCGCGTGCACCGACCTGACCACCACGCCTTGGGTCCGCGAGGCCGGAGTGGACGTGCTGAACCAACCCTTCTTCGCCGCCGGAAACGTGGCCACCGCCGGCGGTTGCCTGTCGTCCCAGTACCTGGCCACCTGGGTCATCGCTCGCACCGAGGGCATCGAGGCGGCATCCACGGCGCTGAATGACGTTGCTCCGGTGGGAGAGAGGGAGCAGTACGTCACGCGCGCCATCGAGAACATCGGGAGATACCTGCCGATGCCCACCCCTTCCCATTGAACGCCTGACTCCACCACGATCATGACCCGCGGCGGTACCGTTGCCGCGATCCTCCATGCCTTCCGTCGAATACACCTTGGATCCCGCTCGGATCGATGCGGTTGCGGCCCATGCCTTCCTCGTCGATTGCTATTGGTCGCGCGGCATTCCGCTCTCGACGGTGCGCCGGGCCATCGACCATTCCATCTGCGTCGCCGCACTCCTGCACGGTCGGCAAATCGCCTTCGCCCGGCTCGTGACCGATCGGGCCACCTTCGCCTATCTGGCCGATGTCTACGTGCTGCCCGATCATCGTGGCCAAGGGATCTCGAAGCGGATGCTGCAGACACTCTTCGAACATCCCGATGTCCAAGGGCTGCGTCGCCTGCTGCTGGTCACGCGGGACGCGCACCGATTGTACCAGCAGTTCGGCTTCCAGTCGCTGGCCTCTCCCGCCGGGTTCATGGAGAAGCACAACCCGCATGTCTACCAGTCCGCGAACATCGGCGGCGGCTGACCGGGGGCTCCAGCGATCTTGGCAAACGGATGCCGGGAACAATTTCCGATGTTGGCTCTGCCCGGTTTGAGGTATCCGATCATGGTATTCAGCGCGATGCTGCAGGAGAGCCAGTCGGGAGGGGCGGGTCATGTGGGCGCCCTGTTCTTCGGTTGGGCCTTGATGCTCCTCTGGTTCATCCCTTGGCTGATGGTGTACGCGCTCATCCAGTA
>JBEGWF010000010.1:0-2824 GCA_041177965.1 Verrucomicrobiota bacterium
GTGACCACCGGGTACTTGCCGCTGGCGATGCGGGTTCCCGGGGCCAGGTGCCGGGTGATGCCATCCGGGGCCGCGAGGTCGTACGGCTTGTGGTCGGTGACCGGGGTGAGATCGGGGGAGATGTCCTGGACGACCTTCTGGAGGTCGGGCTCCTGGAAGGCCTCGATCCGGGTGGCGATGCCCTGGTCGGTCAGCAGCACCACCGGGGTGCTGTACTTGCGGGCGATGTTCACCGCCTCGATCGCGCTGTAGAAGCAGTCCTCGACGGACGAGGTGCCGATCACGACGCGCGGGCTGTCGCCGTGGCCACCGAAGCAGGCGATGTTCAGGTCGGACTGCTCGATGTTGGTCGGCATGCCCGTCGAAGGACCGCCGCGCTGGACGTCGACCACCACCAGCGGCATCTCCGCCATCACGGCCCAGCCGAGCGCCTCGGTCTTGAGGGAGATGCCCGGGCCGGAGGAGCCGGTCACCGCCACGCGACCGCCCCAGCTGGCGCCGAGGGCCATGGAGATGGAGGCGATCTCGTCTTCGCACTGCTGGAACATGCCACCGTACTTCGGCAGCTCGCGGCGGAGCAGCTCCATGATGTCGGTCCAGGGGGTGATCGGGTAGCCCGCTCCGAAACGCACGCCGGCGGCGATCAGGCCGTAGGCGAGGGCCTCGTTGCCGCTCATCACGACCTGGCTCAGGCCGACGTTCTCGCCCGGGTTGAACTGGAAGAGCTCGGGCGCGGAGGCCAGCTGGTAGTTGTATCCGGCGTTGAAGGCGTTGAGGGCGGTCTCGGCCACCTTGGGATCCTTGCCGGCGAAGCGCTCGGTCAGGAGCTTGGTCAGCTTGGGCACGTTGAGGTCGAACATCTTGGCCAGGAGCCCGAGGGCGAAGACGTTCTTGCCCTTGTCGCGACCGGTGCCGCCGATGGCCTCGACCGTCAGGGCCGAGATGGCCACGCCGATGTGGCGGTACTTCGAGAGGTTCTCGGCCGGGATGTCCTCGGCCTTCATGTGGTCGGAATCGTAGAGCACGATGCCGCCCGGCTTCAGCGAACCGAGGTGGGCCTTGTAGCTGTGGTCGTAGAAGGCCAGGAGCATGTCGGCATCGTCGCCGGCCGAGAGCACTTCGCCCGAACCGATGCGCACCTGGAAGATCGAGGGGCCGCCGGAGATCGTGGAGGGGATCGTCATGAAGGTCATGACCTCCTGCTCGGAGCGGCCCGCCAGACGGGCGAGGAAGCCGCCGATGGCCTGGATGCCGTCCTGGGAGTTGCCGGCGATGCGGATGACCGCCTCGGAGATCTTCGAGATCTTGGGCGAGGATTGCGGGGAAGCAGCAGTGCTCATTGATTCAAATGGATGTGACGGATCCGCGACGATCCGAGGTCGGAGCACTCGGGCGGTTGTCCTGTTGCGGACGTCGCGGTTCGGATTTCATCCTAGATTGGACTGGGAATGGGTCAAGTGCGCGACCGACCCCGCTCCGCACCCGCGTTTTTCAGCATCCCGGGCCCGGGAACGGGGCGTGCCCACCCTGTCCGAGGCGACGTCCCGCCGTTCTCCGACGGAGATCCATCGGCCCGGGCGACCTTTCAGACCGTCGTTCCGTCCGCCGGTCGCGGGCCCTTTGCCCGAGGTCGGGTGGCCAGCGATGTTGTCCACCGCCGAGCGACCCGGTGGTCGCCGCCGCCCCCCCCATGAATGCCTACCGACCGAAAGATCACGCCGTCGCCCGCCGATGCCTTCCGCCCATGGCAGGGGCATTGGAGTGGATCGCCTTCGGAGTCCTGCTGCTCGGCATGGGACTGCCGGCCCTGGTTCCGAGAACCGATGCGGGGTCGGTCGAACTGCGACCCGTGGCCGACCTCCGGACGGCCGGGGGCGCGATGTCCGCGCCCGTGCGTCTCCGGCCCGCGCCCCGGATCCATCCGAGGGTCGTCATCGAGGCCGAGGCCGTCGACCCCATGGGCGCTGCCACGGCCGCGGCGGACACCGTCGCCCCGTTGCCCGTGGTGCCGGTGGTCTCCCTGCAGACGCTCGGATCCATGGTCGAGCCACGTCGCTGATCCGGCACCGGATCGCGATCGGGTCAGGCGAGGTCCAGCGGGCCCGCGGCGCAGAGGGTCGGGTTTCCGAAGGTCTTGAGGTCGTGCCCGAAGGCCCGGGCGATCGACAACCAGAGACGGTTGTGCGGGGTCTTGTCGAGGTGGAGGGACCGGCCGGTGCGGAATCCGAGGCCGCCACCCACCAGGAGGAACGGGATGTTCTCGTGGGTGTGGCTGTTGCCCTTGCCCAGCTCGTTGGTCCACAGGATCGTGGTGTGGTCGAGCAGGGACCCGTCGCCTCCGGGCTCCGGAGTCTGGGCGAGTTTCCCCGCCAGCGCTGCGATCTCGCCGGCGAACCAACGGTTGATCTTCACCAGCTTCTCCTGCGACCCGGTGTTGAGGTCCGGATCGTGCGAGAGCGAGTGATGACCGTCGTCGATGCCCAGCCAGCGCATGCGGGCCTGCCCCACCGAGTTGGTGTATTGCAGCGAGGCCACCCGGGCCATGTCGTTGGCGAAGGCGTTGACCAGCAGGTCGGCCTGCATCCTCGAGACCTGGGGAATCGTGTCGTTCTCGTTGCCGATGCCGGGTTCCAACACGGGTGCGGCCAACCGGAGTCTCTGCCGTCCGGCCTCGGCGATTTCCCGCTCCATCTCGCGGACGAGGGTGGTGTTCCGCTCGAGCAACGCCCGCTCCTCGCGTCCCAGCCGGTTCGAGACCCGCTTCAGATCGGATCGCACCTGATCGAGAACGCTGCCGAGGTTCTCCCGGTCCTTGACCTGACCG